>JAGWKM010000031.1 GCA_028865305.1 Patescibacteria group bacterium
CTAAAAGGCGAAAGAACCCTTAATAGTGGAGCTATTAAGGCCCAGGGGCTTGGTGCAATCAATCGCGCAGCCAAAGAGTATGCGACTGCGGAAGCTTCGTATTATATCAAGACAAATGATGAGATTGAGGCGAGTATGCTTCAACTCAAAGAGAAGAAGACTACGATTCTAAAGGCTCTTCGGGATGCCGCACTGGAAAATGCGAGTGCCGAAGAAAAAGCATATCTTACGGCGGCGAAGAATGAGACTCAGGTTCAGATAGACGCCGGAAATAAAGTTCTCCGTGCTCGCGAAGGCAGGCCAATGGCTTCTCTTGGTTTCGGCTCTTTCAAAAAGGGAATAGGAACGCTCGGCCAGAATGCTGCAATGATGATGCCAATGTCGGGGCCAACGGGAATGGTGGCGATGGGTCTATCCAACTTAGGCACGTATGGTGCGGTTGCGGGCGCAACGCTTGCAGCAGCTGGAGGAATAGCCGCGTACTCAGTTGACAAGGGCACAAAAGCAGAAGATGCAATGGCAACCCTTGCGGCGCAGTCCGGTTTAGGACAGCAAGACCTCGATGAATTGAGACATGCCGCTGAGGGATATGCTAAAAAATTCGGCACAACGGTTCCAGAAGCAATAGATGCAATTCGTCTTACCATTAATGCCGTTGGCTTGCAGGTGACGAAAAACATTCCCGAACTGGAAAAGATGACAGACGATATAATGACTCTGTCAAAAGCCGGGAAGATTACACCGGAAGAGTCCGCCGATACGATGGGGAATTTATTTAATTCCTTTGGCGGTCGCGTTCAGGATGGACAAAAAGCGATGGTTCAGTTTGATCGTCTTATGAACGTTCTTGCAGCCGGAGCGCGGCAGGCTCGCGTTCAGATTCCGCAGTTAGCAGAAGCGATTAAAGATGTCGGTGCCGTTGCACACATGAAGGGACTTTCCCCGGAAGATGTGACGGCCTCGCTCGAAGTTCTTGGCCACGTTGGGTTAGACCCGTCCCAAACTGGCGTAGGCTTGCGGAACTTTCTAATTCAAATGTCCCACGGAGGGAAAGCGCAACAAGATGCTCTGGCAAAACTTGGGCTAACGTTCCAAGAGGTTAATCCTGAAATTGTCGGCTATGTAACCTCTCTGCAAAAAATCAATGCTGCATTAGCAAAGATTCCCAAAACACCAGAAGGGGTTCAAGAAAAAGCGGATATTATGGGCGCGCTGTTTCAGAAGCGGAATGCAACAATCGCCGCCGCCCTCTTAGATAACATTGACCTACTTGAAAAATGGCGCACGGAAATTACCGGAACCAATACGGCTCAGGAGATGGCGAACAAGAACATGGCGACATTTAGTGAGGCCATGAAGCGATTTTCGGCGCACATGGAGTCTGCCGCCGTTGAAGTCTATATGAAGCATAAGGATTTCTTCGATACGTTCCCAGATCGACTCGGAGAATTCGTAGATAGGATTGTTGGTGACTTCGAGGAAATAGACAACCTCATTCATCCCGGCAAGGCGCTAAAAGGCAGTCTGATCGGTGGCGGTAAAATCATTGCAACGGATAAGAATGGGAATCCAATTTATGCGACCGGCGCAAACAATCAGAATGCACCAATGTCATTTCGGGCGCAAGAATCTGATATTGTTAAGCGTGCTCAGGAATACTCACGAAGTGTTACCGGGCCGAATGCGGCGCAATATCAGGATGCCATTAGGACGGCAATTGATCGAATTAAGGCCGATAAAGTTTCTGCGCTTAATAGTCAGAACCCGACGAAGTTCTATCAGGACATTGCGAATGAGTTGGAATACTTACAGAAGCTTACAAAAGGCTTCCGAGCCGGCGGATATACGGGCGATGGTTCGCCGTCTGATATTGCGGGGGTGGTGCATCGTGGAGAATTTGTTTTCGATGTAGACTCCACAAACAGAGTCGGTGCAAATGCACTGGACAATTTGCGGAAAGGGAATTTTTCTTCGGGTGGGCTCATTCCGGCGTTCAACGATTCCCCGCTCCTCTCGCAAACCGGTGCGCCGAAAATAGGCGGTAAATATCTCGTAGCCGGAGCGGGCGACGACATGCTCGTTAAGGGCGGCACGTTACCCGAAGTCCTCGCTCTTGCCGTCACTAAGGGCATAGACGCCGCGAAGATCACCGAGAACACAAAAAAGACCGCGACGGCAACGGAAAAAATTAATGTTGCCGATTTCAGCAAAGCGGCGGGTAACTTAACGCAGTCTGTTTACGGATTAGCTCAAATGAGCGGGCCGGGAAAACATCCGGGCGGTGCGGATTTGGCGCAGGCGGCGGGAGGCTCGATTGATGCGCTTGGCGGCGTCGCTAACGCGCTGGGCGCATCTGGTGCCGCCTCCGGGTTAGGTGCAGTTGGCAGTGCGACGCAAGGGCTTTCCGGACTTGCCGGAATGAACTTCGGCAAAGGCAAAAACGCATACCACGGCAAAGCTACGAAGGTTATCGGTAGTATGTTGGGTTCGCTTGCGCCAATGGTCTCTATGATTCCAGGATTCGGAACGATTGCCGGCGCGGGTATGGGGCTATTAGGTGGACTCGTTGGCTCGTTCGATAAAGGGACGGATTATGTTCCGCGTACAGGTCTTGCGATGGTACACGAAGGCGAGCAAATTAAACCGAAGGGTTCCACGAACCGAATCCATCCCGCAGATATTCAGGCGCTCGCTTCCGCGATGTCATCCATGCCCAGTCCGGTTATCCATCCGGCAACCGTCCGCTCCACCTACGCGCAGGGAAACAACGCATATAATACGTGGTAAATGGCTTTTCCCTATACTCAAATAATCGTCAACGTACTTCCGATCAACGACCCGAACGGAACAGGGGAGTATATCCAAATTCGAATCACAAAAGATTCCCGCCGCCCGTGGCTCGTAAATCCGCGTGGAGTGTATAATGCGTCGTTCACCTATTCTCTGAATGATGAGGTATGCTACTCTGGAACGTTTTATCGTTCGATAGACGTAACGCCATTCTCTGCCGTTACTCCCTCCGAAGACGGCGTGCATTGGACAAAATCCGATAAATTCGATTGGGCGTGGCCGTATCCATCTCAGGTATTTTTCCTGCAAAAAATCGGTGGGTACGATGCAAACATTATCGGCTATGGCGGGACGCACAATGGCGTAGCATTATTCCAGCCGCCCGGACGATTAGCGCGGTACGATGCAAAAGAAGAGGGCAAGCTAACCCCTGACCGGCGAGAACTTATTCTAAATGATGGGGTAACCGTTCAGGGATTAGATGGTAACGGCGCTTCCGTGAGTTATGATTTTTCTACCGACCAATATAAATCATTCCTTGCGTGGTTATTCTATAATGAAGATTCTCTTACGACGTGGAGCTTCAACCGAATAACCACCTCGCCCTGGCAGACGGGAGCGAGCCATCTATCCTATCAAACGACAGGGGATTTTGAATGCTACTGGATGGGCGATTCCAACAACGCGGCAAATACCGGAGATGATGCTACTAATTTCTCCGGGCGTACTCCCTTCGCGCGGCAAGCCTCCGTTCGCAAAATAATTATCGAAGGCGGAATTAATCGGTTGCAAAATTTTGTGACGCGAGATATATTCCCGCTTATTGCTAATCCGGGCGCGGACTCCGGGAGCGTGAAAGCACCGGGAACGGATTTCACGGATTTTCAGGGACAAGGCGGAGCGGTTCAATTTTTAGGGAATTATGCCGCAGGTTCCGTTGCTGAGACTTCCGACTGCTCGATTGATGCACGCGGCAAGTTTATTCTGAGCACGATGCAGATTTTGTATGCTGCAATATGGAATAAAGACTGGACGGGCGACAACAGTACACCACTTGCCATTGGTGGGCCGGGAGCGCATGATGCCTATGGAATAATGGTGGAGGCCGTGACTTCGAACATTGGAATGCACTTCATGACATTCGATACGCTGTTCTCGAAAGTCTGTGCACGTGCTCAAATGGGATGGGATTCTACGAAAAGCAACACCCCGCTCACGCTGTGGTCGGATCAGGCAATGCCAACAACCGGGCAGCCGAATGTTATCAGTGCAAAACGAGTGGACGGTGGGAATTTCTTTACTCACATTGGGTTCCCGTATGAGGCGGTGATGGGCAGCGATCCCCGATGTAATCTAAATGTATCGGAAATCAATACTCCTGTTTCTTTGGGTTGGAATACGCCGTGGGCTGATACGCTCGCAAAATACGCACGACTGCTGTTTGCTAAAATTACACTTCCGATAGACCAGACAACGAAACAGCAGCAGCTTGTTTTCAAGCCGCTTAATTATCTCAACACACAAACCGGCTCAACACTTTCTTCCCCTATCCTTGCAACTGCTACGTCCTGCACGGTGGCGAACGGAGCGGCATTTCTTGGATCAATGACTCCTACGCCAACGGGAGCTTCTGCCGCAATAGGGCAGGATGCTACGGCGTACCTCGCGGTGCCGGGAAATACAATTTATGCGCAGTTCCAATACCAAGGAATTGCTCAGACCATTATTGTTTCTGCCGTCAACACCGGAACGAATGTTATTACGTTCACCTCCAAAGATACGGCCCTCGCATGGCCGTCCGGTGCCGCCGTGAATCCAGTGCAACTGCTTCCGCTCAAATGGCGCGACGGAAAGAAAGTGAACCGTGAGCAAACACAAGTTTCCGCACGGCATGTGGAACTTACGGTTAAAGGCGACGATGACACCGTGGCATGTAAAACATTTTCCGGGCAAGCGCTTTCCATAGAATTCCCGGCGAATGTTCGAAAAATGGGTTCACTCGGTCGCGGAACTCTTAGTATTTTAGATGTCACGCCGAATACGAAGGTGGCGCTCAACCAGCAAATGCAAGGCTGGAATCCATTTAGCGGAGGGCCGAATAACTTAGGAACGATATTCGAAGGGGTTTCGAGCGCAGTAACTTCCGCCGGGAGTCTTGGTGTATGGAATAAGTATCAGATTACGCTTCCAACATTGGATTGCCGCGCGCTGCTATCCGGGGATGCTAATGCAAACGGCTGGACATTCTGGACGGGATCGGTTCCGCGCGGACAGGCTAACATCCTTCAGTGGAGAAACCTCGATAATTCCCAGGGATATGGTTGGGTAACGAATGTCATTAGCAAGAATGTCGTGGAGGTCTCCATTAAGAATTCTGGAATTAGCGCCCCTGCAACCGGGTGCCATGTGCTTGCCGATTATACTACCGGCTCCCTTTTCAGCATTACAAATCAGTATGGATGGCTGTTCGACATAACGATTGGTTCTGCGCTCGGAATTGCCGCAAATAACGGAAACACGCTATTTACGTCCGCGCGATTATACGATTCCGACGCGACGGATATTTTCGGCTCTCTCTTTTTAGGGCAAAGCATGTGCCTTCCGGCATATGGGGTTTTTTCTATTATCTCGCTGGACAACGATGGAAGCGGGAATACAAAGATAACATTAGACCGCTCGATCCCATACGGCGCGATAAATGTAGAAGGAAGGATTGGCCCACCGGACATTAGTTCCAACGGATGGGCATTTGCCGCGTATCTCTATTATATGGATAATGGCGCAGTGAATAATGGCAGATATGCTTCGGTGCTGTACAACAATCCTGGATTTGATGATTCCTATTCTACGCATTTCTGGCGTCCGTTTAGGAACCAATACGATATTATCTCTCGCAGTGGAAATGTTTATGAAAATGCCGGAGCCTACACGGTGTCACGTCTAACCGTAGGTATGCCGGAAGGACAGTCCGACGTGGGAAATATCACCGCGCCTTCCGATGCCTACGGGACGGCCTATTATGCACCCGCTCAAGCATACTGTTCTCGGTTCATCGGCATCTTTGGTTCACCCACGCGAGACAATGTTGGCATTTTGGGGAACGGCGGTTCAATAACGGAGTGGAGCAACGGGGATTCTTATATCGAACAGCGGGAAGGAAAGATACGCTGTTACATGATGGACGGACACGAGATGAACGAGTTCTTCAAAAGCGCATCCTCTATTCGTTCCCGCGAATGGCCGGATTTCTCTGCGCCGCTAACTGCCGCGCGATTCCCAGTTCTGCTGAAAGGTGGCGGCAATACGTCGGGCGGAGCTGGCGGTGGTGGTGGAATTGGTGCGGGGGGCGGTTCGCCAGTTCAGACTACGGGAATCATTACGGTGATCGACGTTCCGCAGTTTACGGCAGATAAAAACGATTTTACGATTTCGAACGGATTTACAAGCCCGATAACCATTCTTAATCTATCCAGCGACATGCTGCGGAACCTTACGAGCGTTGCGAACGGAGTAAGAGGAATTATTCTTATTTTGCGCAACGTAGGAACAAATCCGATTGTTCTGAAAAACGAGTCGGGGGGCACATCCGCAAATCGTTTTAATATCGCGGGCGGCGATACGACGCTTTCGCGCGGCGGCATGTCATTCGTGTACGATACTGCTATTTCGCGCTGGACACCGTTCGCTATGGTATTATAAGTTATGAAAAAAATCCTTTCCATTCTTCTATTCTTATCGTTTGCCGGATGCGTTCAGGCGCAAAGCGGATATCATTCTTACGGCTGGAAACGGCTTATCGCCGCACCTTACGGCCTCACGGATTTCACTGATACGCTCGGCTTGGTCTTCGATACGAATGCCGTTGGCGGCAGAACCGATACGCTTCGAATGCCGTGGGATTCGAACACGGTTCTTTCCTATGACGGACATTTGCATTGGAAGTGGGTTCCGGTCACCGGTATCTCACGAATCTATGGTCGCTATCCGATACAAATTTATGGAACTGATTCGGTAGCATGGAATCCCAACCTGCTAACGAAGGTAACGATTTCACCGGCAACGGATGACACGCCGTTAGTAATTCATGCGAATAATTCAGCCGGAGAAGTTCCGATTTTTACAGCATGGAGCTCGGGCGGCTCACCTATGAAACTGTTTCAAATCGGAGACGATGGAGAGATTTATTTCGCACCGACGGGCGGCTTAATTGACGGTAGCGGCTCGGCGGGAAGCGCGGGGCAGGTACTGGAATCTCAGGGTTCCGTGACGTTAACTCCACTCTGGACTACGTTGCCAAGTCCCGGCATGTCGAATCCGATGAGTGTTTTGGGCGATATTATTTATGAGAATTCCACCCCGGCACCGGCACGATTAGCCGGACAGACCACTACGACGAAAGAATATCTCTCGCAAACGGGAACCGGAACGATTTCAGCGGCGCCGGCATGGGCACAGGTGAACTATTCCGATCTGGGCGGCACGGAGCCGGTTCCATCGACCGCAGTGATAACAAATCCGGCGACAACGGCTCGCAATACGATCACGCCACCGGCGAACGTGGTGCCGGTAACGATTGATAATGGGAACGGAACCTATACGAGCGATTTGCAGGACTGGAAAGCGAATGGGGCGCTAAAGGCTTCGATGAGCTATGCTGGTGCGTTAACCGCGCAAGATGCGACACTTAGCGACGGTATGCTTAATTTGGGAACGTCGGCATCTTCATCCGGCGAGATTTATTTTTACAATTCAGTGAACGCGAGCCACGGAGAACTTACATCCGGCATCACCGCGAATCGTATTTACACATTACCGGATGCAACCGGAACCGTTGCCATCGTAGGCTCTGGCGGCGGTCTCCTCACGGCGGGGACGGGCGTAACAATCACGAACTCCGGCGGCGCGACTACGATAGCCGCCACGGGTTCGGGTGGAACGGTCACGTCCTTTTCCAGTGGTAACTTTTCGCCGCTATTCAATACGAGCGTAGCAACCGCTACGACAACGCCCGCGCTCTCATTCAGTGCTATCAATCAGAATGCGAATCTCGTATTTGCCGGGCCATCGAGCGGTGCGGCGGCGGCACCGACGTTTCGCTCTCTCGTGGCGGCGGATTTGCCGGGCGGGAGCATCGTAAATTCGGTAACCAATTCAGACGGGAGCTTGACGATAAGCCCGACGACCGGGAGCGTAGTGGCCTCACTCAACACGGCCAATGCGAATGCGTTTACCGCCGTTCAGACATTCGAGAATGCAAGCGATCTTGGCGCAGGGGACAATCATGTGATTACGTTGAATAATACGTATGCGGCCACGGCCGGGCACCAAGAGTTCCCGCCCGGCATTCAATCGCAGGGGCAGTATTATAATGGCTCTGTGAGCACAACTTTCTATGGATATGAAGGCATGGAGGTCGCGCCGATCAGCGGAACGGCAACGTCGAAGTCGTATATTTGGAGAATTGGCGGATCATCTCCGCCTATCGTCGCGACGTTAAGCGACAATGGTATCTATTCCGTTGCGGCTGGTTATCAAATCGGCGGCACACCCGCTACGAAAGGCTCCTATGGAGTGGGCGGCGACCCGGTTCAGGGAAAATTACTTGCGGCCGATGGAACGAAGATGGTCTATGGAACCATCTCGACCGCCGATTTTCCGGCGCACGATACCCTCTTGCGCATTCAGATCGATATGACGACCTTCCCCTATCCGAACAGTCCGCCGGCGGCTGCTCCGTCCTTCACTATTCCATCGAGCTTCGGTGAAACCCATTTTTTGCCGGTTGCGGCATGGATTGGTTCGGAGACATCGTACTGGACTGCGGGACTCGGAATTCAAATGAACGTGGGAACGACCGGCCCGAACTTTACCGACTTTATTACGACGGCGACCATTCCGCACGGAACATCGAATTTCAATTTAATCACATCCAGCTTAACCGCATGGACGCAAACCGACGTAGGCTCCGCCCTCATGGTGGCCGACGGCGCGACGTATAACCGCATTCGGATTGCGCCCACTCCGACCTTTACAGCGGGGCCGCCCGACTGGTACGTTGACCTTTATATTTTGGGAGAATATCGTCCGTGATTATCGGGCATTATGTGGATTACTAATCTAAGAAAGGACTGTCCATGAAACTCTTGCTCTGTTTGCTTCTTTCGGTTCCCGTGTTCGGACAACAACTCCCTTTAACTCAGGTGAGCGATTATCCCCCTGCCGCGTATCGCGGAACGTGTCCGAACGCGCAAGGCATGGACACCATCGGAACCTACATCCTTTGCGCGGACGATACGTGGACAACCTGGACGGGGTTCGTTTATTGGAGCACGATGGGGTTGACCCCAGACTCGATAGGGATTTATTTACGAGCGGACGATTCCACGTTCATTGCTATTAACACCGAGGGGATAAATGCCGGGGAACAGGTCTATGCTTCGGAGTTGCGCGGGCCGCTTAAATGGGGCGAGTACGTGATTCCGTGGCGGCACAACTCTTCGTTCGTGGAGCTTCAAATCCTTCCCGTGAACCGTATGGGGCCGCTCCGGTCGAACACGCTCGATAAAAAGGTTTATTATGGGAACTGTTATGCGATTACGACGAAAGACGGCGTGCGATTGCCGGTAGTAAGCAAAGCGAAGTCCTATCGGTATTATAATGAGATAGGCATTCCGGTGGATTCCGATTCTTTCTATGCACGATTCCGGGAGGCGAAATGACACCAGAACAGTTGTTTATTATCTTCGGAATTTTCTTTTTCGCAACAGGCATCTTCCAACATGCCGTGTTTTTCATCACGTATATGGAGGAGCGATGGAAAAATCGTTAGTACACAACGATCTTCAGGCTCGGAAGCGGGTGCGGCGTTCGGCACATTCAATAAATAACAGCCGAATTCTGAGGGGCAGCCGTAGCCCGCTCCGGCCTGATTTTTTTCGGAACGCGAATCATGAACACGCGGTTCTTAGAACTGCCCAGCAGAGTTCAGCCCCAATGTTTTTAGATTAGGGGAACAGTCAGTCTATGTATTATGAAGACGACCAAAACGGCGGCTCACGAAAGCCTCTCCCTTACCGCCTCTATTTTTTTAACCACAATCATTCCATAGCACTATGAACATTCTTAGCATTCTTGGCCCCGTTGCGTCGCTTCTCGGTTATTCCGATGCGATGGCGCTCCTAAACGATATTATTGCACTTTCGAAGTCTGTAACGGAAGGCGGACTCGATCAAGCAATAAGCGACACGGGGACTCTTGTTGGCAACCGGATTAAGACGCTGAAACAAGAGCAAATTCAGGCGGCAGAAACGATTCTTATTGCCGTTGTTGCCGCGTATGAGAATAAATTCGTTACCGGTTCGGTCGAGGCTGTTTTTGCCGCGATCGTTCACGAACTTCCGGTACTCATTCCGAATCTAACCATCACTCAGGAACATGGCGATGCGTTCGTTCGAGCGGGCGTGAACCTGCTTTCTGATTTAGGAGTAAAATAATGACACTGCCGCCCGTTCTCACGACGCTCTTAAATAACGCTGGAAAGCTTCACATAACCAGCGACGCGATAAAAGTTCTTGGCATTCTCGCCGGGGTTGCCTTCGGTGTCTTTGGGCACGATTGGCAAACCGGCGGGGAAGTTGCCATTGCCGCGTTAGGCGCGAGCGCCGGTGTTTCGCAAATGGCCCGCAAAGCTACGAATTGAAAAAGCCCCCTTACTCATAACCGCCCTATGATTAGTAATGACACAACAATCCGAGCGAGCGTGGGTTCGCAAGAAGATGGAGCGCGAGGAGAAAAGAGAAAAAGACCTCGCGCCTATAAAATGGCTCCTTCGAATTATCGTGAAATGGCTGCTACCGGCGGCGCTGTCGCTGTTATTGCAGCACTTTTTCGGAAGTTAGGGGAACCTATAATCGCCTCTGGATTAGGCTGGATGCTTGGCGCTCTGCACATTATAAAGCTATGACACGCGGCAAGAACGGACGGTTTAAAAAAGCTTCTATCTTTTCAGACGAAGCAACAACGAACGCCTTCAAAGCGGGCGTATTTCTTGCCGGATTATTAGGCGCGCATTTTTGGGGACAATCTCAAAACGATGACAGGGCCGCTCAAATTCAAAGCAACATAAACTCCGTACTTCATCAGAAATTCGAACAGCGACATTACGCCGATTCCGTTGCCGATTGCAGGCGCGATTCGATAACATGGAGCAAGCTCGATTCACTAAAATTCTATGCCCGAAAACACTCCGCTCGTTCCTGACCCGCAACCGCATGTGCCGCACGCGCCCGTCCGGGATATTCCGCTTTCTACCATTGTAGAAAGTGCCGAGGCTTTCATAAGTCCCAAATCCGGCGAAGCGGAAGCGGAGGCTGCGTTCGAAAAGAATTTAGAGCAAGCCGCGGAGAAAGCGAATCCGGGCAATGAAATGTTGAATGCAATGAACGATGGACACGATTCTCGGTAACGTCGGTTCGCAACTTGCGATTATTTTTAACATCGGCAATACGCCGGGAAACATTCCCATCGTTTCCGCAACTGCTGCGAGTCCGATTGTCCTGACCGTAGCCGATAATGATTTTGCGAACGGGGATTATGTCTCCGTCGTCGGCTGTAATGAAGAGGCGGATGGCATTTGGAAAGTATCTGCTGCGACCTCTACCACCCTCGCGCTCACGGGTTCCACGGGCGAAGTAACGACCGTGGGAACGGGAGCGATTGTGTCAAAATGTTTAGATTGCACAGGTGGAACCATTACGTTCACAACGAAGAATACGGCATGGACGGTGGGCAATAGTATTTTAATGGCGAGTACCACACTCAGCACGAATACGTTGGCGTTAGATGCTCCGGCCTTTGCATGGGGCGCGAGCTTGGCAAACGGACAAGTGATCGACGCTGCGACGGGACAAAAAGCAGGATTGTTTACCCTCACGTTGACTGCTGCGCAAATGACGGCATTCGGTGCGGGTAGAAGTATTTACGGCAGAATATTTTTTAACGATGCTTCGAATATTCCGTCGGAGCAATGGCGGTTCGCTATTACGATAACATGAGTGTACTCTGGCAAGGCCCGCAACGGGTCAACGTGAACTGGACTAATCCGACACCGCAAACGTCGGTACTCTGGGGTGCGGCGGGGCCAGCCGGGCCTCCGGGCGGCGCGCTTCCGGTTTCGATCGCGACAACGAATACTACAATGGCGGCGAACAACGGGTACTATCCGAACTCTGCCAGCAAGATTATATTTCAATTTCCCGTGAGTCCGGCAACCGGGAGCATTTGCAAAATATTCGGTTTCGGTTCCGGCGGCTGGCAATTGGATTTACGGAGCGGAGAAACGGTGGCGTGGGACGCAAATACCACGTCCGGCCCAGCAGGAACGGTTTACTCGGTCAACACTTACGATGGCGCAACGTTTACCTTTATCGGTACTGTATGGCACATGGATTCTACAGAGGCAGGATTTAGCTAAATCATTTTACATATTATGAAAACGTTACTTGCATTCCTTCTTTTAATTCCCGGTGTGCTTTCTGCACAGACCCCCCTATGGGCTGGTAAGACGGCGGCTCAGGGCAATACCTTTTTATCGCCCTATACTGGCACATGGAACGGCTCCCTTATTACGGGAACCTATGGCGGCACCGGCGTAAACAACGGCGCGAGCACCATCACGCTGGGTGGCAATCTAACCACATCCGGCGCATTCCCGGTTACCTTCACGCTCACGGCCTCGACGAACGTAACGCTTCCGACATCGGGAACGCTGGTGAATTCGGCAGTTGGAACACTTTCGAGTTTGACCTCTATTGGAACGATTGCTACGGGCGTTTGGAACGCAACCGTTATTGGCCCGACGTATGGCGGAACGGGCATTGGCAATCCGACGGCGCACACGGTTCCTGTAGCAGAGGGAAGTTCGAATATGACATTCCTCTCGCCCTCCACAGCGGGGTTCGTCCTGACCTCGAATGGAACTGGGAGCGACCCATCGTTTCAGGCTCCTTCCGGGCTTCTCGTTTCCGCGATTACCGCCGATCAAACGGCGGCAACGGGAACTCTCTATATTAACAATAAAGCTACCACGCAATTGAGCCTTACGCTTCCCGCGACGGCGGCGGTGGGTTCGGAAATAGAAGTGGTAGGCGGTTCCGATGCGGCGGGCTGGAAAATTGTAGGAATCGCTGGAACGATATTTCATTCCGATGCTACCACGGGAGTAACGGGAACCGGCGCCTATATCTCGACGGCGAATCAATATGCCGTCGTGAAAATAATTTGTATCGTGGCGAATACCGAATGGGAAGTCGAATCCAGTAGCGGTTCTATCACTCTGAATTAGCCATGAAACGATTCTTCTTTTTATTTTTATTCGCTCCCGGAGTTGCATTCGGCCAGACGAAGTTGCTTTCTGGCACCGTCTTGCCAGTTCCAACGGCAAGCGGCGGCACGGGTACAACATCGCTCGGCCAAATGATACTGAACATTTGCGGCGATTCCACGGGCAAGACCAGCGATGTTTTCACAATCAAAAAAGGCGGTGGGTTCGATTGGGAAGCGGGTGGTTCCGGCATGACAAATCCCATGACGACGCTTGGCGATATTATCACCGGTGGCAGTTCGGGGACTCCGCAGCGATTAGCTGTCGGCTCGAACGGGCAATTTCTCACGCCATATCCGAACGGCACCCCGGCGTGGGGCAATACGCTGGGGTTCAA
>JAGWKM010000004.1 GCA_028865305.1 Patescibacteria group bacterium
GTCCGGCCGTTCCTATACGGCCGGCAAACCGCTGAGAGCGATTTCGCGCCATCGCTGGACGGCGCGACAATGTACCCACAAAAGACCTGCTGCCGTTTTTGCCGCTTCTTATCCGATTTGCGCGCGGAGTTGCCCTGGAGTCTGGCCTGCCTGCCGGTAGGCAGGGCGGGATGACAGATTGTTTTTCCTTGACTTTTCACCCCCTATTCCTTTATAATAGTCAAATGTTCGCCCGCATTAAGCATTTCTTCGCCGAAGCCCGCCAGGAACTGCGCCACGTGAACTGGCCCACCCGCGACGAAGCCATCCGCCTCACCGCTATTGTGATCGGCATCTCTTTAGGGCTCGCGGTTTTTTTAGGGGCTTGTGATTATGTTTTCGCGTCAGCGTTGAAGTCGCTGGTCGGAGGATAGGGGAAAATGACGCAATGAACCAATGACGTAATGAGTTCATTGGTCATTGGTTCATTGCGTCATTGGTCATTCACTAACAATGCCCACACATCAAACCAACGACAACAAACCCCGGCTGCGCCAATGGTACGCCGTCCAGACCTATTCCGGCTATGAAGACGCCGTCGCGCGCTACCTGGAGCAGCGCGTGGAATCGCTCGCCATGGGCGACAAGATTTTCAATATCCTGGTTCCCAAGGAAAAGATGATAAAGGTGAAGGGCGGCAAGCGGACGACGGTCGAAGAGAAGATCTATCCGGGCTACGTGCTCGTCGAGATGATCCTGACGGAAGATTCCTGGTACGTTGTGCGGAACACGCCGCGCGTAACCGGTTTCGTCGGCCCCGACAATACGACACCGACGCCGCTTTCAAAGGATGAGGTCGATATGCTCCTTGCCCGCTCCGGAGCTGATGAGACCAAGATGGCCATTGACTTAGAGCAGGGCGATCTGGTAAAAATAACCGACGGCCCGTTCAAGGATTACGACGGCAAGGTAGCCGAAGTGAACCGAGAAAAGGGGAGCGTGAAAGTACTCGTGCCGATTTTCGGCCGCGACACTGCCGTCGAGTTGGATTCGTTGCAGGTGAAAAAGATATAGGAATAGTAGAATGTATGATGCAGAACGTATAATGGGCCACCCATTCTCCATTCTCCATTCTCCATTACACAATCATGACTCAATGCTTTTTCTGCTCGCAAAATATGAAGGAGATTGATTACAAAGAGACCGATCTCCTGAAACGTTTTGTTTCGAGCCAGGCTAAAATCATCGACCCGCGCCACACAAG
Organism: Patescibacteria group bacterium; assembly: GCA_028865305.1. GTDB lineage: Bacteria > Patescibacteriota > Minisyncoccia > UBA6257 > 2-01-FULL-56-20 > REEB161. Next base: position 1,244 of record JAGWKM010000004.1, read on the forward strand.
CGTGTGCGCGAAACACCAGCGGAAGCTTTCGGCCGCAGTCAAGCGCGCAAGGTATATGGCGCTCCTGCCGTTCGTCAGAAAATAAAAAAAACGAGTCCGCGCTTGAAGGCGGCCGATAGCCGGATTTCCGGGCGAAAAGCCCCGTTTTTTTTATTCTGTTATAATTTTACTCATGTCCTCCCTTAACTATTCGATTTTCTCTTTTTTCCATCATTTCGCCGGACGGTGGCTTTTTCTTGATGTCATCGGCATCTTTCTCGCCGAATACCTGCCATACTTCGTCGGTTTCGCCTTCCTCATTCTCGTCTTCCGCGAAAATGGCTGGCGGCGCCGGTTTTATCTCTTTGCCGAAGGGATCCTTGCCATCATTCTTTCGCGCGGCTTGGTCGCGGAAACCATCCATTTTTTTTATTACCATCCGCGGCCGTTTGAGGTTCTCGGTTTCGCGCCGCTCATCCCGGAATCAGGGTCTTCGTTTCCATCCGGCCACATGGCCTTTTTCTTCGCGCTCGCGATGGCCGTTTGGTATGCGAACCGCAAGTGGGGAATCTGGTATTTTATCTTGGCCGCGCTCATTGGCGTGGCGCGCATCTTTGTCGGCGTCCACTGGCCGCTCGATATCATCGGCGGCGCCCTGATCGGTCTGCTTTGCGGCTGGTTTATCCACTGGCTGCTCCGCGGCAGCCGGAAAAAGTTATACCCGGCAACATGAGTTCCAATTGTCCACAGCGGGCATCTTCATGATCATTTATAATGAAAGCAAAGGCAGGGTGTGTCTACCCGCCGAAAAGGTCGAGTTTTTAGCAATAAGGAACCAGTAACAAGCATCAAGGAAGGCATTTTTTTCCTTGTTCTATGTTTCTTGCTCCTTGTTCTATTCATGATCGTACAATCTTGGACGGATGTCCTCGTGGGATCGCTCCAAAACCTCTGGATGGGCTTCGCGAGCTTCGTGCCGAGCCTCATTGCGGCGCTCGTTATCCTGATCATCGGCCTTATCGTCGCGGCAGGCTTGGGCGCTTTGGTCCAGAAGATTTTTGAAGCCATCCGTTTGGATACGTTCCTCGAGAAGCTTGGCCTGAAGCCGTATTTCGACCGCGCCAGCCTGAAGCTTCGGGCTTCCTACTTCCTGGGGCGGCTGGTCTATTGGTTCATCGTGATCGCATTCCTGCTTGCGGCAGTGAACAGTTTGGGCCTTTACGCGCTCGCTGCATTCCTGACGAGCGTCCTCAATTATATTCCGAACGTGATCGCGGCGGTTTTGATCATGCTCGCGGCAGTGGTCTTGGCAACGTTCCTGCGGCGGATCGTCACCGCTTCGGTGATGGGCGCGAAGCTCCATGCGGCGCACTTCCTGGGGTCTTTGACCTGGTGGTCCATCACGATCTTCGGATTGCTAGCGGCGCTTACGCAGCTTGATATTGCGGCGGCCATCATCCAAAGCATCGTGACCGGATTCATCGCCATGTTGGCGCTTGCCGGCGGCCTGGCATTCGGCCTCGGCGGCAAAGGATACGCGGAGCATTTGATGAATAAATTGAAGGATCGGACGGAACCGCAGTAAGTTTTGTAGTTGCGTGTTCAATGTCAAAACAAAACTCCGTGAAATAGCGGAGTTTTGTGCTGTAAAATGACGAGAACCCATCTCAAAAATCGGTCGATAATGCAGACATTGTTGGGGAAATATCTAATTAATAATTTCTAATTAATAATGTCTAAATAATAACGAATGCATTATCGGGGAAATTTCTAATTAATAATATCTAATTAATAACGAATGAATAATGTCCGAATGTCCGTTTGAAATTCTCCCATTGGACATCCGTTATTAATTATTAATTAGATATTAGATATTATCGGGGAAATATCTAATTAATAATGACTAATTAATAACGAACGCCTAATGCCCAAATGTCCATCAGGCATTTAATCTTGGACAGTCATTATCAATTATTAATTAGAAATTAGATATTTGACACAACTGCCCTCTCCGTCTATACTATATCCCATGTTGGCAATCAAGCTTCAGCGCATCGGAAAAAAACACCAGCCGAGCTATCGGCTCGTCGTGGCCGAACGCAGGTCAAAAATGGCAGCGCCGCCGGTGGAGGATTTGGGTTCCTACAACCCATTCAATAAAGCGGTCACTTTCAAGAAAGAGCGCGTTGCTTACTGGCTCGGCGCCGGTGCGCAGCCGACGGTGACCGTTAACAATTTACTCGCCAAAGAAGGGATTAAAAACGTATCGAAGGTCGCGGTAAAGATGAAGAAACCGGCCGCAGCCGAAAAACCGGCAGAGACACCGGCGGAAACGCCGGCGCAAACCGTATAAACGTATGGCAATTGAAATCCGCAAAAAAGAAGGGGAATCGGGGAGCGCTTTGCTCTATAATTTTACGCGGCGCATAAAGCGCAGCGGTATTTTGAAGGAGGTCCGCGCGCGCCGGTTCCGCACCCGTCCGCAGAGCCGCATCAAGCGGAAGCTTTCGGCGATCCACCGGGAGGCAAAGCGGGTGGATGTGGAGCGGCAGCGGAAGTTGGGATTGATGTAGTTTTTGTAATCCCGGGACTCTCGCCTTTGCGGAGCGCTTCGGCGGAGTGAGAGACTCGGGACCCGGGGTTCAAAAATTTCTAATTAATAATATCTAATTAATAACGAATGAATAATGCCCGAATGTCCATCAGACATTTCCCATTGGACATTCGTTATTAATTATTAATTAGATATTAAATATTTAGAGCCATGGCTCTCTACGATCAACTTTTCACCGACCTCAAATCGGCGTTGAGAGGAGGCAATCAACCACGGGTCGATACGCTGCGTTTTGTTCTTGCCGGCATCAATTCCGCGCAAAAGGATAAGAACGTGAAGCAGCCCGGCGTTGCGCTTGCTGATGATGAAATCGTGGCTTTGCTCCAAAAAGAAGCGAAGCGGCGCAAGGAAGCGATCGAATTGTTCAAGCAGGGGAACCGCGACGATCTCGTGCAAAAGGAATCCGCCGACCTGGCCGTCATCATGGAATATCTGCCGAAGGAGCTGTCCCGCGAAGAAATCGAGAAGGTGGTTGCCGGTTTGCGGGCGCAAGGGTTCGATGATTTTAATTCACTGATGCGGGAAGCGATGAAGGCGCTGAAGGGCAAAGCGGACGGGAAGCTGGTGGGCGAGGTCGTGAAAGCGAATTTAGGAGCATGATCACGGAAGGAAAGCTCCGCAATCTGGCACGGACGGTTTTGAAATTACTCGATCGAGAAAATAATACTCTCGATGTTTTTTTATTGCCGCACCGCGAGATGAAGGCGCTGAAGGCCCGGTTCTTCAAAAAACAGACCGAGCCCAACGTGCTGTCGTTCGTGGAGCCGGTAGGTTTTCCGCATCCGGAAAAGAAGAAAGAGAATGGAGAATGGAGAATGGAGAATGGATGGAAGAGCCTGTCGTCCCTGCGCCGCGTCCGCCATAGCCCGGCGGCGGAGAGGCCGGGATCCGCGCTTCCGAAAAAGAAGTATCTCGGCGAAATCTATTTAAATAAGGATATTCTCCGCAAATCCCCCGACCGCGCCGCGCCGCTTTTAACGCATGGCATCCTCCATTTGCTCGGGTACGATCATAAGAAGAAAAAAGATATTATTAAAATGGAAAGACATGAAAAAAGGATCTTATCAAAGATTGACAAACCTAAAATCAAAGAATAGTTTCAGGATAGGAGGAAGGTTTTTATGGCGGTTGTGGCAGATCATTCTCGCGGGCTTTGCGGCAAGCCCGATATCCCCGAGGATACTCCGCGCGAAGTTGTTGAAGCCAATCCTGCACATTGCCGCTGTTGCGGCTCAAAAATGAAAATCGGCGAGCTGGGAAGCCTCGGTATGCAGCAATTAGGGATGTATTATCTCTATTGCACGGCTTGCCCATATCCTTCGGGGTCATAGATCGCCTTTGGTTCGCGCGCTCATTCGTGGGCGCTTTTTTATCCGCGCGCAGAGCGGGATGATTCTTCGTGCCGTTCAAGAGAACAATATCCACAAGTTCCATCCTGGGGAAATTACTGCTAAAATAACGGTATGCAATGGAAGGGAAACAATGCCGGTGAGTTCATCACGGGGCTCGACATCGGCACCTCTACGGTCAAGGTGGCTGTTGCAGAGCCGCGCAACGGCCGTTTGGCGCTCATCCACGTGGACAAGGAACAATCCGCCGGCATGCGTAAAGGCGCCATCGTCGAGATCCCTGAAGTGTCCCATATCGCAAGCCGCGTCCTTGCTGACGTCAAAAAACTTTCCAAATCTGCCGCCCGAAACATCTACCTCGCAATGGGTTCGCCCCAGGTGAAGATGCAGCTTTCACGCGGTATCGTCGCCGTGTCGCACGCCGACGGCGAAATTTATCAGGACGACGTGGATCGCGCCGTGCGGGCGAGCCAAGCGGTCAACCTGCCCCAGAACCGGACGATCCTCCATACCCTGACGCGCGAATATATAGTGGATGGCGTCGGCGATATTGCGGATCCGCTCGGCCTTTCGGGCAACCGGCTCGAGGTGCAAAGCATCATTATCGACGTCTTTTCGCCGCACGTGAAAGGGCTTATGAATGCGGTTGAACTTGCCGGAGGCGAAATAAGCGGCCTCTATCTGAGCCCGCTCATGGCTGCTCGCGCGGCCTTATCCAAGCGTCAAAAGGATCTTGGCACCGCGCTTATTGAAATCGGCCACGGCACGACCGGGCTTGCGGTCTATGAAGAAAACAAGCTGGTGGCTGTGGCGAAGTTCCCGGTCGGCACGGCGAACCTCGCGAATGATCTTGGCGTCGGCTTGAAGATTCCCGTCGATGCGGCGGAGGAAATCATGCTGAAATGCGGTTCGGCGATTGCGAAAGAGGTCAATCTGAAAGATCAGGTTGAGCTCGGCAAGTACGCGCCAGACGCGAAAGGGTTCGTTTCGCGCCGCTTCGTGGCGGAGATCATCCAGTCGCGTCTTGAGGAAATTTTTGATTTCGTGAACGCCGAATTAAAGGCGTGCGGAAAGGCGGGCGAGCTGCCGGGGGGCGTGGTGCTCGTCGGCGGCGGCGCAAAGCTGCCGGGGATCACCGATCTTGCGAAGCAGGAACTGAAATTATCATGCCAGCTTGGCTGCGCGCTTTCGAGCGATTGGGAATCCGAAGGCGGGGCGTTCAAGGAATATCTGGAAGATCCGGAATTCGCCGGCGTATTCGGGCTGGTACTCTGGGGCATGGACCAGGAGGGATGGGGAAGGGGAGGGAGATCAATCGGCGGTGCGAAAGGCGCAATCAGGAACGTGTTCAAATATTTCACCCCGTAGTTTAAATCAGAATTAAATACCATAAAGAACGACCGCTTATTGTCCGATCGGATAAGAAGCGGTCGTTCTTTAATAAAAATTTAACAAATTTATTCCGCGGTTTTGTACACATTGCATTGCACTTGCGGGGGATTATAATTAGGGAAAAGTTTATCATCATTTTTATGAAAAAAACGAAGAAACGGGCGTCCGGTGGCGGTTCCAGGAAGCAGGAAAAATTCCAACCTTTATCGGCCAATGTCAAGGTTATTGGCGTCGGCGGCGGGGGCGGCAATGCGGTGGCGCGGATGGCAAAAAATTTCGTCCGCGGCGTGGACTTCATCGCGATCAACACGGATCACCAGGATCTGGACCATTGCGAGGTAAAGCAAAAACTGTATATCGGCAAAAATCTGACGCGCGGCCTCGGTACCGGCATGAATCCGGACCTCGGCAGGCAAGCGGCCGAGGAAAACCGTTCGGAAATTTCAGAGGCGGTGCAGGGCGCCGATCTGGTTTTCCTGGCGGGCGGTTTGGGCGGGGGTACGGCGACCGGCGGACTGCCGATCGTTGCGGAAGCGGCGAAGCAGGCGGGGGCGCTCACGATCGCGGTCGTCACGAAGCCGTTCGCGTTCGAAGGGACCCAGCGCGAGCGGATTGCGGCCGAAGGGTTGATGAAATTGAAAGACAAAGTTGACGCGCTGATCGTCGTTCCGAATGACCGTATTTTCACGGTTATCAGTAAAGACACGCCGGTCCTCAAGGCGTTTGAAGCGATCGATGAAGTATTGCGGAATGCGCTGAAGGGCCTCGTCGAGATCATCGCGATGCCGGGCATCATCAACGTCGATTTCGCGGACGTGAAGAACATCATGCAGGACGCGGGCGTGACGATCATCGGGGTCGGCGCGGCGAGCGGGCAAGATCGCGCGGTTGCCGCTGTGAACGCTTCGCTCCATTCACCGCTTCTCGAAACGTCGGCCGAAGGCGCGAAAGCGGTGCTCTTGGGCATTTCAGGCGGGCGCGATTTGAAGATGACGGAGATCAACGATGCGGCGAAGCTCGTGGCGCAGACGGCAGATCCGGGCGCGCGCATCATCTTTGGCGCTTACTATGACCGGAACCTCAAGCCGAACCAGGTGAAGATCACGCTCGTAGCGACCGGTTTCAACGGCAGCCAGCCGAACATGCTCTTCGGCGCGGGCAATCATTACAGCGAACGGCAGGCGATTTTCGGCCGGCCGTCGGTGATCAATGGTGACATGCCGATGCCGAATAAGAAGGTGAACGTGCCGGTCGTGCCGAGCGAGCCGGTGAATGCGGCTGGCGGGTCAAGCCAGAAAGGGAAATTGAGCGAGGTGGACGCGTTGGCATTCAGCTCGACGGTGGGGAAGAGTTCGCTGTCGATTGACGACAAAAAAGCGAAGGCGATCAATACAAACAAGGAAAAAGATAAGGATGACTCGTGGGATATTCCGGCGTTCTTGCGGCGGAGGAAGCGGTAGGAACGGAATGGCTCCCGAAGCAGTTTGGCGGTCTCGTTTTTCGGGACCGTTTTTGTTTTGCGCCACAGTCGCCGGAGCTGGGCGTGATTTAAAAATAAAAATCCGCCTTTTGGCTTCGCAAAGGCGGCCGTTCTTCCTGTCAATTTACCAGTCCGGCACGGGATTGCGCAATTCTTCGCGAATGTGCTCCAGCTCTTGAGCCGTTATTGGTTGCCAGAGGTGGAAATGTGTGTTGAATTGCCACCAATTTTGTCCACACAAGGGGCAGATCCAAAGAAGGTCGTTGCAGCTTCCTCTCGGCGGGACAAAGGGCCGGCCGTCATAACTATGGCCGGCTTTTTCGTGGCACGAACATACCATATGGCTTCCTCCCTAAAAGGATACTAATTCCATTCCGTGCTTCGGTCAAGATTCGTTTTCTTTTTCGGTTCCGTCAGCCAGCTTCTCCGGGTCGATTTTTTCAATCCTTAAAATATCCTTTTCGATCTTCCCGAATTCCTTGCCGGCGGTTTGGTACGCATTCACGGTGGTCGTCAAATGGCCGCCGATTTTATCAAAATATTCTTCGTACCGCGCGAGATGCTTTTGCAGTTCGCCGACATTTTTCCGGATCTGCTCGGCTGACTTGTTGATCTGGATCTGCCGGATGCCCTGAAGCGCCATTTGAAGGTAAGCGTAAAACGTGGTGGGGGAGACGGGATAGACGCGCTTTTCGGCGGCGTATTCAATGAGGTCGCGCCCGGCAGCGGAGCCGATCTTGTTGATGAGCAAATCGTAATAGAGGGCTTCCGAGGGAATGAACATGAAGGCAAAGTCAACGGTGTCCTCGGCCGGTTTGATGTACTTCGAGGTTTCATCGATGCGGGTTTTGAGGTCGTCGCGCAATGCCGCCTCGCATCGTTTGCGGTCTTCATCGGAAAGCGTGCCGCCGGCGAGCCGGTTATAGTTTTCCAAGCTGAATTTCGAATCGATCGGAATGACGTGATCCTGGTAGAAAATCACCGCGTCGACTTTCGTGCCGTCGGCGAACGGATATTGCAGCTGGTACGTTCCCGGCGGGAGGACGTTTTTCAGCACCGCGTCGAGGAAATATTCGCCCAAGACGCCGCGCTGCTTCGTGTTTTTTAGGATGTCATTCAGGTTCCGCAGCTGGTCGTTCAAAGTCGCGATTTGCTTCTGCCCTTCCGTGACTTTCGTAATTTCACCGGTTATTTCCTTTACAATCTGCACGCTCCGGTCCGACTGCGAGAGCATCGTTTTCATGGAATCGCCCAAGCGGTCGTTCAGGGTTTTCGCGAGGTCGTCGATGCGGGCTTGGAGCTGCTTTTGTTGGTCCTGAACCTGGTTTTGGATGAGCAGGAAAGATTGTTGATCATCTTTCGGCTTCTGCGGCCGAAAAAGCTGCCAAAGGATTATGGCCAAAAAAAGGAGGATTATGACGAAAAGTGCGATATCCATACGATTAGTTTAACATTTCGTAAAAATTTAAAGCCTAGCATCCGGATGCTGGGCTTGCGGAAGCTTCGACTGATGCCACACGGTCTAAACTAAACAAATCCTGAACTTTCGAAGGACCAAAAATCCCCGATGCAATCGGGGATTTTTGTCGATAATCCGTAAGGACTACCAGCTCTGGCGGCCACCGCCATAACCACCGTTATCCGAACGGGGAGCGCGAGCTTCCATCGGGCGCGCCTCATTCACGGTGAGCTTCCGGCCACCGAAGTCCTTGCCGTTCCACGTTTCGATCGCTTTTTCAGCGTCGGCGTCATCCTTCATGGTGACGAAACCGAATCCGCGCGAGCGGCCGGTGATCTTATCCATGAGGATCGACGCTTCCTCGACTTCGCCGCACTGCGCAAAGGCATCGCGGAGTTCGTCGTTCGTGGTCGCGTACGGCAGGCCTCCTACATATAATTTTTTAGCCATCTATTGACAGGGCTTTGAGTTTGGAGATCTGAGTTTTTGAATTTTATCCAACCTCGGAGCTCTAAGCCCTAATCTCTGATTCATTCCTGCAAGCACGACCTTACTTCCTTAATCTTCTTCCTTTTACCTGTCTCCGAAACCGAAGGCACGCAAACGAGGGAATACTAAAGAAACACTTACATTAAAGATATGATAGCATAGTCCTGGTATTTTTGTCAAATTTGGCCTAAATAAGCCGATTTTGCGATAATTCAAGCGATGTATTCCGTTCAAAAATTCCAAAAAATCATTCGGGATTATTACCGCCAAAACGGCCGCAACCTGCCTTGGCGGCGGACGCGCGACCCGTATCGGATACTGGTTTCGGAAATCATGCTGCAGCAGACGCAGGTTGCGCGGGTGGAAGGATTTTACGAAAAGTTCATAAAACAATTTCCGGATTTTCAGGCGCTTGGCAAAGCAAGAACCGCGGACGTGCTCCGGGCTTGGCAGGGATTGGGTTACAATCGGCGTGCGCTCGCGCTGCAACGATTGGCGAAGATAGTCGTGAAATCTTACGATGGCGAATTGCCCAAAGAACGGAGAGCACTCGAATCATTGCCGGGCGTTGGTCCCTATACGGCCGGTGCCATCCGGGCATTTGCCTTTGATGAGCCGGACATATTCATCGAGACCAACATCCGGCGATTATTCATCCATTTTTTCTTTCCGCGGCGGCGCAAGGTGAAGGATGACGAGATTAAAACGTTGCTCGAGGGCGCCATTTGCCATTTGCCATTTGCCATTCGCCATTTCTACTACGCGCTCATGGATTATGGCGCGATGCTCGGAGCGACGGAGAAGAAAAACCCGAACCGGCGGAGCGCGCATTATGCGAAGCAGTCCAAGTTCACCGGTTCCGACCGCGAACTGCGCGGGAAGATTTTGCGGTTGATTTTGGAGCGGAAGAGGATTCCGAACGAGGAACTCGCAGAAATTTTCCCGATACCCAAAATCCGCCTTGCAAAAATCACCGACGGCATGGCGAAAGAAGGTTTCATTTCAAAAACCGGACTTTTTTTATCCCAAATTTGACCAGTGTTCGTTATTGGACGGCCGTCCAATAACGAACCGTATCACTATTTTTATGAAATCCAGGCAAAAATTCATTATCGGCATCGACGAAGTTGGCCGCGGGGCGCTTGCCGGGCCGGTGGTGGTCGCGGCCGCCGCAGTAGCGGCAAATTTTAAAACACAAGGCACCAGGCACAAGTTAGGAATGCTCCGTGATTCGAAAAAACTTACACAGAAGCAGCGCGAAGCTTGGTTCGCATACCTAAAGGGACACCCGGGGATCGGCTTTGCGGTGGCGCGCATCTACCCGCGCGGCATCGAACGACTGAACATTTCGAGCGCTGCAAATTTGGCCGCGAAGCGTGCGTGTAAACGTTTGATTTCCGTCCTCCGTCCTCCGTCCTCCGTCGCAAGAATTTACCTCGACGGCGGACTGTTCTTAGGGAGCAAGCAAAGCCAGCCGCCGAACGCCGCCACCCTTGTGAAGGGTGATGAAAAAATTACCGCCATCAAGATTGCTTCAATCATCGCCAAAGTCCACCGCGACCGGCTTATGTGCCGCCTGGCGAAAAAATATGCCGCGTACGGTTTTGATATTCATAAGGGTTATGGCACAAAAAATCATTACGCAGCATTGAAAAAATTCGGCATTTCCGCAGTCCACCGAAAAACGTTTTGTAATTTTGACGTGAAAGCTAAATAAGAGTATCTTTGGGGCAGGCGTTTTTATGTCAAAAACAATGACAGTTGGCGTGGTGCCAATCCAGCATTGGCATTATATGGCGTCCATGGCTGAGATGAATTTTGAAGATGTAGCAAGGGGAGTTTTCGGCCCTGGAGATTTCCCGCGCGGTATAGCGACAGATATTTCAAATTTTTTTGACTCTGTTGCCGAAGCGATCTACCAAAAGCTTTTTGGTATTGTTCCGTCGAACCCTCCGGCCAGCCTGCAAAATTATATCTATGCAAAAGACGCACTCGGCAATTCGATGATTCCACCCGGTATTTTCCAGATATCAGACGCGGCAATTATCCTGTTGCTTTTCATCGAGTTCTTTCGGCACGCACGTTGCGGTGGGTTCACCCCGGAATCAAGAGAGATGGCGGGTCGCTTGTCTGTTTTTTTTGGATCGCTTGCACGCATGGCGCAATAATCAGAAGTGGGTTTGGGGGCGAACAGCCCCATTTTTATTTTGTTTGACTTTTTAAGAAAGAAAAAGTAGAATATAACAACATCAGGCAAGTTGATCGAACCCCTTTATACTTTATACTTAATACTTTATACTTTTTCTTATGGGTGGCGTACCGGTAAAACATCATACAAAAGGCAAAGTGGGCCGGCGGCGGTCGCATTTGGCTATGAAAAAGCAGCGGTTGTTTGTCTGTAAAAATTGCGGAGCGCCGAAGCTGGCCCACCGGGTTTGCCCTCAGTGCGGGGCGAAATAAGCGGGGCAGCGATTCGTTCTTTAACCCAATGGCCACCAGGCACTTAATACGAACCGTCATCCTCCAAACTCTCTACGAGTGGGACTTCTACGCGCACCGGCACGACGTTACCGAAATCCTTGAGCGGAACCTGGCGGAATTTGCGCCGGGAATCGATGAGCCTGAATTTGCCTGGAAAATTTTGAAGGGCGTCATTGAACATCTGGCGGAAATAGACGAGATCCTGCGCAAAGCCGCGCCGGAATGGCCGCTCGAGAAGATTGCGATCATCGACCGGAATATCCTGCGCATCGGCCTTTACGAACTGTTATTCGCAGACCGGAACGAAGTTCCGCCAAAAGTCGCCATCAACGAAGCCATCGAGCTTGCAAAAAATTACGGCGGCCCGAATACGCCAAGGTTCGTGAATGGGGTGCTCGGGACTATTTACAGGCAATTGGAGCAACCCGCGGAGAAATAATTATTTTTGTCATTCCGAGCCATGCGAGGAATCACAGCTAAAAATTACTAATATCTAATTAATAATTAATAGCGAATATCCGATCGAAAATACCCGTTGAACGTTCGAGCGTGAGGCATTCGTTATTAATTAAAATTATTAATTAGGAATTTTCAGGCAAGATCCTTCGCGTTGCTCAGGATGACAGGGAAATCCTCATGGATTTTACTGACCTAGAACGGAAAATCGGCATTCAATTCAAAAATCAGGACCTGTTAACCGAGGCGCTGACCCATCGGTCATATTTGAACGAATTCCCAAAATGGAATCTGCCGCACAATGAACGCCTCGAATACCTGGGCGACGCGGTTTTGGAACTGCTCGTGAGCGAGGAGCTCTTTGGGCGGTTCAAAAATTATCCGGAAGGGAAGCTCACGGTGCTGCGCGCGGCACTCGTGAATTACCAGATTTTGGCAAAAGTGGCGGAGAGCATGGACCTGCAGGATTTCATTTTGATGTCGCGGGGCGAAAAGAAGGATACCGGCCGCGCGCGCGAGGTCATTTTGGCGAACGCGATGGAAGCGCTGATCGGCGCGGTTTATTTGGACCAAGGATTTGAAAAGACGAGCGCATTCGTCAAGGCATTCGTGATGAAGAATCTGGAGGAGGTGCTGAAGACGAAGAGCTACAAGGATGCGAAAAGCGAGCTGCAGGAGATCATCCAGGAAAAATTGAAAGTGACGCCGACCTACCAGGTGCGTGGCGAGGAGGGCCCGGCGCACAAGCGGATATTCCGGATGGGCGTGTATTTCGGCGGGAAACTGATTGCGGAAGGGGAGGGGCCGTCGAAGCAGGAAGCGGAGATCGAGGCGGCAAAAAATGCGCTGAAGAAATATAAATAGGGGCAAACAGCAAAACGTTCTCTTGAAAACAGCTGGGATTTACTCTTTTCAAGAGAACGTTTTGCTGTTTGCCGTTCTCGCCGCCCTGCGGAAGTATTTTTCTGTCATTCCGGGTAGTTATAAAAAATTCGAATCCATTTTCTTATTTAGTTAAATAAGCAAATAGTTTCAAAATAAACGAAACCCGCCAAGCGACGGGATCGTTTCGCCGTCGGGCGGGTTGGTGCTATCACTTCGGCGTTTCCTTTTGGGGCGCCCCGCTAGGATTGCTTCTCATGCAGGCCGCACTTCGCATCCCGAAGCAGAGCGAAATGAGCGCGAATGATAGAGCATTTGCCGAATCTTGATAGGCGTAAAATGTACCGCTAGCGCACGCTGAAAACAGGGCGACTATAAAACAAATTTCACGTTCCATTTTCATACACACCTCTGGTTCATATTGTAGCATCTGTATATCATCCTGTCAACTCCCGCAAAACCCCTGAAAATGCTATCATTTTAGGTATTGAAGTACGGAATAGATAGGAAATGGCGTCCATTCTCCATTCTCCATTCTCCATTCTCCATTCTCCATTCTCCATTCTCCATTCTCCATTCTCCATTCTCCATTCTCCATTCTCCATGGCCCATTTCCTCAAACGCCTCGAACTGAACGGTTTCAAATCTTTTGCGAATAAGACAGTGCTGGAATTCCCGGCGGGTATTGTGGCAATCGTGGGGCCGAACGGCAGCGGGAAATCGAATGTGGTCGACTCGCTGCGGTGGCTTCTGGGCGAGCGCGATGCGAAAAACCTGCGCGGTGGCAAAGTCGAAGATTTGATCTTTGCCGGAACGCAGAAGCGGGCGCGCGTCGGCATGGCGACCGCAAGCTTATTTTTTGAAAACAGCAATAAGTTCTTCCCGGTAGATTTTGAGGAAGTCGTTATCTCGCGCCAGATTTCGCGCGGCGGCGACAGCAAATATTTTTTGAACAAAGCGGAAATTTTGCTCCGCGACCTCGTGGATTTTCTGGCGAAGGCGCGCCTTGGCAGCCGCGGGCTCGTCATCATCGGCCAGGGTGACAGCGACCTTTTCATCCGTTCGACGCCGATGGAACGGCGCGAAATGATCGAGGAGATTTTAGGCCTGCGCGAATACCAATTAAAGAAAGCCGATGCCGAGCGGCGCTTGAAGAACAGCCGCATTAATCTCGACAAAACCAAAGCGCTGACTGAAGAAATCCTGCCGCACCTGCGGTCGCTGAAACGCCAGACGAACCGCTGGGAAAAGCGGAGCGAGCTTGCGGAAGAATTAAAACAGCTTGAAAACCTGTTTTTCGGTTCGCAATTGCACGAGCTCGGGGCGAAGCTGAAGTCGATCGGGGAAATTTTGATCGAAGACAAGCGCCAGTTTGAAATTTTGGAGCAGAATCGCCGCGAAGCCGAAAGGCGCCAACAGGAAATCGAAGCCAGCCAGCCGGAGGAAAAAAAGGAATTGGCCAAGGTCAAAGATGAAATCCGGGCGCTCATGGAAAACCGGAGCGAACTGCAGAAAGACCTCGGCCGCTTGGAGGCGCAGGTCGAGATGGCAGCCGCGCCGCGCCGCGAAAGCGGGCACGACGCGGAACAGCTGCTCGAGCTCATCCGGAAAGTGCGGACCGAACTGGAACTCGCGGTCCAGGAGGAAGACGAGCGGGGCGTCCTCGCCGCCATCGAAGGCATCATCGAAGAAATTGATAATTCCCTGGAGGAAAAAAGCGGGCGCAAGCGGGTGGCGGTGCCGGATTCCTTCGGGCGGGAACTGGAGAAAGTGCGGGCGGATCTTTCGGCTCTCGAGAAGAACCTTGCCGCGCTGCGCGAACGGGAGCAGGGGTTTGAGGCGAGCCAGGAAGGATTTTACCGGACGTTCAAGGAGGCCGTCGCGGCGGTGCAGCAAGCGAAAAACCACATCGGCGAGTGGGAACGGCAGAACCGCGAGCATATTTCCGAGAAGGAGCGGCTTGAGTTCCGCCGCGGCGAGGTGATCCATCAGATCGAGCAGGCCGGCCGCCGTGCGGACGAATTCGAAACCAATTCCGGTAACATCTCTCGATCGGAAGGTTTTACCGAAATTACAGGTTTGGAACAAAGGATTTTCAGGTTGCGCGGCGATCTGGCGAGCATCGGCGAAATTGACGAAGCGCTGATGAAAGAAGCCAAAGATACCGAATCGCGGTACGAATTTTTGACCAAAGAATCGGAGGACCTGGAGAAAGCGGTGGCTGATCTCGTGAAACTCATCGGTGAATTGGCCGAGAAGATCAAATCGGAGTTCGACCGGTCGCTTGGCAAAATAAATGACGAATTCCAAAAATTTTTCGAATTGATGTTTGGAGGAGGATCGGCGAAGCTGAAGGTGCTGAAGGTGAAGACCGTGCAGCTGACGGCGGAAGACGGGGAAAAATCCGCAGGCGAGGCGGGCGAAGAGCCGGAGAGGGAAGTGGCCGAAGAGGAGGATGGCGGCATCGAAGTGGATGTGAAGCTGCCGCGGAAAAAAATCACTTCGCTCGACGTGCTTTCGGGCGGCGAGCGGAGCTTGGTCGGCATTGCGGCGCTTTTTGCGCTCGTATCGGTCAGCCCGCCGCCATTCTTGGTGCTCGACGAGGTGGACGCGCCGCTTGACGAAAGGAACGCGCGCCGGTTCGCCGAAATGCTCCGGGAATTTTCCAGGCGGACGCAATTTATCGTCGTCACGCACAACCGGGCGACCATGGAAGCGGCGGATATTCTTTACGGCGTGACGCTGGCGGAAGACGGGACGTCGAAAATCGTATCCTTAAAGTTCGAGGAGTAATGCTTTGGTGTGTCAACCTGAGCTCTGCGAAGAGTCTCGTCCGTAAATGTCTAATTAATACTATCTCATTAATAACGAATGCCTGATGCCGAATGTCCGTTGGAAATTTGACATTGGGCATTCGTTATTGATTATTAATTAGACATTATTAATTTCCGAACAGGATTTTTCGGCTGCGGCATCAGAATGATTTTCTTCATTCTGATTTTTTTTCTCATACTGGGCAAAGCGAAGGATTGTTTTGATTGAGATCCTTTGCGCTGCTCGGGATGAGGCACTGAAACATCAAAACCAGCCCTTTTTCTTGAAGAATACCACCAACGTCAGCATGCCGGCGGCCATGGCGCCGACGATGATCCAGAAGGCGTGAGGTGAGTTAATGAGAGGTGTGTCTTGAGTGCGCATGGCGAAGATCGAAGCAATGAGCACGAACGGGAAGGTGAGGAACGAGAGCGACGTGAAGACTTTCATGGCGGTCTGGATCTTCAGGTTCATGAGCTGGTTCGTCGTGCTTTCGAAATCGGCGATGGTTTCGCGGTAGTCCTGGACCTGGTTCATGATTTTGAGGTGTTCCCCCATGAGGTCGTTCAGGTAGATTTCCGCATCGCCGTCCCAAAACTCGACGCCTTTCGCGAGGAGCGATTTTAAAATCGGTTCCTGCAGCCGCACCGCGATGCGGTATTCGGAAACGTCGCGCTTCAGGAAGGCGATCCGTTCCAGCACCTCCTTTTCCCTGCCTTTGAACATGTGTTTGCTCACCGCCTCGATCTTCTCGCGCACATGCCGCAGCTGGCGTTCTTCGAATGTGATCAGGTGTTCGACGATATTGTGGAGCAGTTGGAGCGAGTTGGCCGCGCGCTCGATATTGAAATCCTTGAGCGTTTCGCCGAGCGGATCATAGTGCACGGTGATCACGGTGTTTTTCGTCACGATGAAATCAATCTCGCTGCGCACCGAGGACTCATCCTCCTTGTCGTAGAGCGGAAAATAATAAATGAAAAATAGGTAATTTTTATACGATTCCACCCGGGCGCGGGCCGAAGGGCCTTTCAGCTCCTGGACGATGATCGGATGGAGCCCGAATTCCTTCTCGAGAAAGCGGAGGTCGGCGGCCGAAGGTCGCGCGACGTCAATCCAGCGCAGGTTCTTGGATTTCTTGATGTCCATAACTTTATTATATCAAACGGCCGTGCGATAAGCGGAAATTTGTACGCGCGCCCGCTGGCAAAAATGAAAATGCCACAGGCCGGAGCCGCGGCTTTTAATAAACAGCAACAATTCTGTCAAATCAGCAATCTCTTGACGAGAGTGCTAATTTGAATACAATAAATATTGCTTATTAGTTATTGGCTATTAGCAAGAATGAATCATGAATAACTAATAATGAATAACGAATAAAGAATATCCATGACTCCTCGCACCGCCCAAATTTTAGAAGCCGCCATCGAAAGCTATATTAACTCCGGCGAACCGGTGAGCTCCGGTCGGCTTTACGACGACTACGATTTCGGCATCAAGCCGGCGATGATCCGGCTGGAACTCGATGCCTTGGAAGAAGCCGGTTATCTCGGCCAGCCGTACCATTCCGCCGGGCGCGTCCCGACGGATGCCGGATATGAGTTTTTCGTAAAACAGATTCTCGAGGACGGAGAAGGGAACGGAGGCGATCCCATCCTTCATCCTTCATTCTCCATACTCCAAGAGAAGATCCGGGATTCCTTTCTCGAGAATCTTTCTTCGGAGCTCGGGCTTCTTGGCATCGCCGCTGACCTTGCGCGGGATACGATCATAAAAACCGGCCTCGAGGAATTGATCAGCAATTTGGACTGGCAGAACCATGATGAAATCTGCTCGGTGATCCGCGATTTCGAAGAGGTGGACGGCCGATTGCCGCAGGCGGCGAAAAAACTGGACGGCTTCCCGAAGGTTTTCATAGGTCGAAAAAGCCCGGTGACGAAGAGCGAGAATCTGGCGGTCGTGGGCGAGCGGCGCGCCGTGGATGGCCACGATATTTTCGTGTTCGCAATCGGGCCGAAGCGGATGGATTATAGGAAAGCGATCCGCATTTTCAGAAATTTATGATTTTCTGCCATTTTGGACCTGATCCGGGATTCAGGGTTTGGCAAATATCTAATTAATAATGTCTAATTAATAACGAATGTTCTAATGCCCAATATCTATTAAAAATTCCTCATTGGCCATTCGTTATTAATTATTAATCAGACATTAGAAATTAACCACCATGGACGACTCACAAAACCAAGATAGCCAAGCCAATTCCGAACTGGAGGAAACCAAACAACAGCGCGACGAATACCTTTCCGGCTGGCAGCGTGCGAAAGCGGATCTCATCAATTACAAAAAAGAGGAGGCGGCGCGGCTGGAGGAAACGGCGAAGTACGGGAACATGGGATTGATCAGCGAGATTATCGGGATACTGGATGATTTCGACCTCGCGCTGCGCGTAATGGAGAAGGAAGGAGGCAAGGACGGCGTCGATAAAGGGATTTACCTGATTCGCTCCAAAATCGAAGATGTTCTCAGAAAACGCGGATTGGAACGGATTAAGATCAGCCCCGGCGACCCATTCGATCCTTCGGTGGCGGAGGCGATGCTCGAAATCGATTCAGACAAGCCGCCGGGCGCGGTTGTTGAAGAGGTAGAACCGGGATACCGGTTGCATGATAAGATATTGAGAGCGGCGAAGGTTATTGTGAGTAGGGAAAAGGGTGCGGGAGGCAGGGAACCAGGATAAGGCATGAGTTCAAATGGCAGGCAGGCAAAGCTATAAAAATTGAAAGCCGTCCCGGGCAAGGCGAAGGATCCGTCAGGAAAAGATTCCTCGCGCTGCCCGGAACGGCAAAATAAAACAAAATGTCAAAAATCATCGGTATCGACTTGGGTACGACTAACTCCGCCGTCGCCGTCATGAAAAACGGCGAAGTGCAGGTATTGGAGAACGCGGAAGGCAACCGTACGACGCCTTCGATCGTCGCGCTCTCGAAATCCGGCGAGCGGCTCGTCGGTTTGCTCGCGAAGCGGCAGGCGGTCACGAATCCGAAAAACACGATTTTTTCCGTGAAGCGGCTCATGGGGCGCAAATGGAGCGACCCGGAAGTACAGCGCGACAAGCAATGGCTGCCGTACGAGATCAAGGAGAGCGCGACTGGTGGCGTTGAGGTGAAAATGGGCGACCAATGGTATTCGCCGGAAGCGGTCTCGGCGGAGATTTTGCGCAAATTGAAAGCGGACGCGGAGGCGCGGCTCGGCGAGAAAATAGACGAAGCGGTGATTACGGTACCGGCCTATTTCGACGATTCAGAGCGGCAAGCAACGAAAAATGCCGGCGAAATCGCAGGATTGAAGGTTGACCGGATCCTGAATGAGCCGACGGCGGCGGCGTTCGCGTACGGCCTCGACCGCGCAAAAGACAAAGCCGACCAGAAAATCGTGGTTTACGACTTTGGCGGCGGCACGTTCGACATTTCGGTCCTCGAGATGAGCATCGATCCCGAAACGAAGGAGCAAACCGTGGAAGTGAAGGCGACCGGCGGCGACACGCACCTCGGCGGCGATGATTTCGATAAAAAAATCCAGGAATACCTGGTTGAGGAATACAAAAAACAGGAAGCCATCGACATTTCAAAGGATCCGCTCGCGCTCCAGCGGCTGAAGGAGGCGGCCGAGAAGGCGAAGCTCGAACTTTCGACGGCCATGGAAACGGAAGTCAATCTGCCGTACATTTCCTCGACCGCCGAAGGGCCGAAGCATTTTTTAATGAAACTTTCGCGGGCAAAATTGGAATCGCTCGTCGCGGAATACATCGACCGCTCCGTCCAACTGACCAAGGAGACCGTGACGGCCGCGCTGCCGAAGGGTGCCGGGTTCAAACTCGAAGAAATCGATGAGGTTCTGCTTGTCGGCGGCCAGACGCGGATGCCCGCGATACAGGAAGCGGTGAAGAAATTGTTCAACGGCAAGGAACCGCACCGCGGCATTAATCCGGATGAGGTGGTCGCGATCGGCGCGGGGGTGCAGGGCGAAATTTTGGCAGCGAAGAAAGAAGGCCGCAAGACCGAAGGCGAGGTGAAGGATATCCTGCTGCTCGACGTGACGCCGCTCACGCTTGCCATTGAAACCTTCGGCGCCGTGGCGACGCCGATGATCGCGAAGAACACGACCGTGCCGACGGCGAAGACGCAGATTTTTTCGACGGCGGCGGACAACCAGACTTCGGTCGAGGTGCATGTACTGCAGGGCGAGCGGCCCATGGCGGCGGACAACAAGACCTTGGCGCGGTTCCTGCTGGACGGCATTCCGCCCGCCCCGCGCGGCGTGCCGCAGGTCGAGGTGACTTTTGACATCGACGCGAACGGCATTTTGAACGTGAGTGCGAAGGACAAGGCGAGCGGCAAGACGCAGTCGGTGAAGATCGAAGCGACGACGAACCTTGCGAAGGACGAAATCGAACGGTTGAAAAAAGAAGCGGCGGAACACGCGGCGGAGGATGCGAAAAAGAAAGAGCTGATCGAGGTCCGGAACCAGGCGGAGTCGCTCGTCTACGTTTCCGAAAAGGCATTGCGGGATGCGGGAGATAAGGTGCCGCAGGACCTGAAAAGTTCCGTCCAGGAAAAAATAGACGCCCTGAAGAAGACCAAAGACGGCGAAGACGCGGCCGCCATCCAATCAGCCCACACGGCACTTTCGAACGAGATCCAGAAGATCGGGCAGGCGATGTACCAGCAGCCGAGCGGCAATGAGCCGCCCAAGGAAAATCCGCCGGATGGCAATCCGCCGCCGCAAGAATAAAATATAAAACAGGCCTTGCCTCATTAGAAAAAGCCGAGTTCAAAAAGCAAAGATTCAAAGTCAGGGGCCCGTTTTGTATAATATTCTTATGCCCGCTCCCTTCGTCACCGACCCGTCCCGCAGCTTGATCCATCCGAGCGCCGCGCCGAAGCAGGATGACAGTTCCGCCATCCATGTTATCGAAACGGCAGTCAAAGCTCCGCCCGGTTATTACAAGTCGGTTATCCTTGATGTCCTCAGTATTCTCGCTGCGCTCGGCCTCGGCTATTCTTACCATCGTTACCTGGTTTCCGGGTTCTCGCTTTGGTTTTCTTTCGGCCTCTTCCTGATCCTTGGTGCGCTTTGGAGCCTGCAGATTTTTTTACAAAAACGGACCGACCGGCGGGCACTCGTGATTCTCGGGGAAGCCATCGCTTTCACGGCCTGGTTCATTCATGGCACGGAATTCTGGATCATCGCTTCGGCTGTCGCCGCACTGTTTTTCCTTTCACTCTTCGGTTACGTGCAGGGACGCGCCGAGCTCGATTATACGACCGAGATCCGCTTTTTCCGCACCACGGGCAAAGCACTCGGAAAGCTTATGACCGGCGTACTGCTCGCGGGGATCATCCTGTATCTGCCGCAGGTCGCGGCCGGAAATGTGTTCATAAGCGAGCCGCATTTCGAGCCATTCTACTATTGGGCCGCGGATTTGTTCAATAATTTTTATCCGGGCATCACGGTTACCGGTTCATTCGGCCAGTTTGCGCAGGGCGTGGTCCTTGCGGAGCTGCAACAGAATCCCAATTACCAACTGATGAAGCCGGCCGTGCAGGTTTCTACAACCATGGATATGGTGAACCAGCTGACGGGTAATTACACCGCGAATGCCGGCATCGCCGTCACCACTTCCACGCCGGCCAGCCATGTATTTTATGAAACCGCCCTGAATGGCCTGCGGAACCTGCGCGATGGGATCGGCGGCTGGTTTTATTTCTGGTGGGCCGTCATTGCATTTTTCTTTTTGCGGATCATCGGCGTGGTTATCGTGTGGATAGCGCAATTGGCATCATTGATTCTTTATGAATCATTGCTCGCTTCGGGGTTCATGAAGACCGAACAGCATCAGACCGTGAAGGAAGTGGTGGAATATTGAGCGGAAATTACGCCGGGCGCGCCTCGCGAAGCGGTTTGCCGCCGCCGGGCTGTTTTCCGGAGGCGCACCGGGGAATTTTCGCGGATGCTTTTTAAAAAAAATCGGTTGCAAAAATCAGGAGACCTGATACACTTGGAATTTATAAAGCATGGCCAAGGATTATTATCAAATTTTAGGAATCGCGAAAACCGCTTCCGACGAAGAAATCAAGAAAGCGTACCGCAAGCTCGCGCACCAGTTCCATCCGGACAAGCCCGGCGGCGATGAGCGGAAGTTCAAAGAGATCAACGAAGCGTATCAGGTGCTTTCGGATAAGAACAAGCGGATGCAATATGACCGGTTCGGCTCGGCCGAACCGTTTGGGCCGGGAGCCGGCGCGGGACAATGGCCGGGCGGTTTCCCCGGCGGCTTCAATGTGAACTGGGGCGGCTTTCCGGGCGGAACGCCGAACTGGGAAGGGTTCGGTGCGGGGTTCGACCCGGAGAATTTTTCGGGTGACCTGAACGACGTTTTTGAATCTTTTTTCGAAGGTATCGGCGTACGGCCGCGGCGGAAGACCTATGACCGCGGATCGGACCTGGAGGTGCAGGAACAGATCACGCTCGAAGAAGCGTTTCGCGGCGTTTCGCGGACCATCCGGCTGCGCACGTTCGTCCAGTGTGAAAAATGCAAAGGCAAAGGCGCAGAGGCGGGGAGCGCCTTCCATAAATGCACGGCTTGCGACGGCCGCGGCGAGATCCGCGAACAGCGCCGGACGTTCTTCGGCAGTTTCTCGCAGGTGAAGATGTGCGAAAAATGCCACGGCCTCGGCGAAATTCCGGAGAAGGCGTGCGGCGCCTGCAAGGGCGCGGGGCGGGTCGAATCGGACCGCGATATCCGCGTGGATATCTTGCCGGGAATCGAAGACGGCCAGCTGATTAAAATAAAAGGCATGGGCGAAGCGGGAGACCGGGGCGCCTCGGCGGGGGATTTGTACGTGCGCGTACGCGTGAAACCGCACGCAATGTTCGAGCGCATCGGCGCCGACCTCGTGATTTCGCGCGAACTCAAAGTGCTCGATCTCTTGCTCGGCAAAAAAATAG
Source organism: Patescibacteria group bacterium (assembly GCA_028865305.1). Lineage (GTDB taxonomy): Bacteria > Patescibacteriota > Minisyncoccia > UBA6257 > 2-01-FULL-56-20 > REEB161. The sequence goes on from JAGWKM010000004.1 coordinate 23,644, forward strand.
AAGTGCCGACGATCTCGGGCGGCAAGGTGCATGTCGAAATTCCGGCGGGATTCAATTTGAAGGACAATCTCCGTATCCGCGGCGAAGGCATGCCGCATTTCGGTTCGTTCGGCAGGGGCGACCTGCTCGTGAACTTTATTGTGAAAGCGCCCAAAAAGGCGAGTGAAAAAGTCCGGAAAATTTTAGAGGACTTAAAATAAAAATTTTTCTTCGGTCATCCCGGACGCCGAGCCGGGGATCCAGCTTATAAAAATGTAAGGGCCTCACGGTGAATCGTGAGGCCCAAGGAGAAGGCACCTGCGGGAGAATCTATTTATGATTCCAGCGGGTTCCCGGCGGGAACCCGCTAACCAACCACTCCGGCAAGAGCTCTGTCGCCGACCCCTTTTAGGGGGAAGTGCACCCATCCGGACGATGAAGAAGAACCGGCAGGGTGGAGATCCCGACAATGGTTTTTTCTGCTTGCACAGGAAAACCTCCGTCGAAATCCCGAGAGCGAACGGCTGCGCGTATGAGCGCCGAGGCCAGCGGGAATATAAACTGCTTGTCCCGCCGCCGGCAGAATCGCGCCGTTTTTACAGAGGATTGGGTTTTGCCCTGGGACTATCTTGCCCAGAGCTACCGCGGTAATTAACTGTTTGCAATTATAACATACATAATCAAATTATATCAAGGTTACCTTTTGCGACAGGTAATTACTAAAAAAATTGCTATAATTCCCTCATGGAATTTTTCTTTGGTGCGGCAACGGCCTCCCATCAGGTTGAAGGCGGGAATCATAACGATTGGACCGAATGGGAGTTGGAAAATACAGATCGGCTAGTCGAAAATGCAGAACGGCGCGCTTGGCCGGATTTTATTTTAAGGAATTATCCGAACCCGCTGCAAAAAGAAAATTATATTTCCGGTCGGGCGTGCGACCATTATCATCGTTTTCGCGAAGATTTTGATATTGCGAAGTCGCTTGGCCACAACGCGCATCGGTTCTCGATCGAATGGTCGCGCATCGAACCGGAAGAAGGAAAATTTGACGAGAGGGAAATTGAACATTACCGGGAGGTTTTGAAAGCGCTCCGCGAGCGCGGCCTAGAACCCTTCGTGACCGTTTGGCACTGGACGTTGCCGGTTTGGATAGCCCGAAAAGGCGGGTTATTGGCGCCGGAATTTCCCGAATACTTTGCCCGGTACGCGGAAACGCTTGCTCGCGCATTTGCCGGGGTTCGTTTTTGGATCACCGTGAACGAACCGGAGGTAGTTTCCCGCCGTGGTCATTTGACTGGCGACTGGCCGCCGCAGAATAAAAGTGTTTTCAGTTACCGGAGGAGTTTAAGGCAGCTCATTAGGGCTCATCGACTGGCATACGTCCGCATAAAGGCATCGGTGCCCGGCGCTGAAATTGGGATTGCGCACAAAATGGATTATTTCGAGTCCGGCGGAGGATTTATCAACGGTTTTTTAAAATGGTTTATTGATAAAACTGTTAATTTTAATTATTTGGATCGCGTCCGGCATGAGCTTGATTTCATAGGTTTCAATTATTATTTTCACCATCGGATATATTACGGCTTTAACAAAAATGAAAATAAGACAATTTCCGATCTCGGTTGGGAGGTTTACCCCGGGGGCATTTATCATGTCCTGCTCAAATTACGGGATTATGGAAAGCCGATCTACATTACCGAAAATGGAATCGCTGATGCAGAAGATGCCCGTCGTGCCATGTTTATTGAAGGCCATCTGGAATGGATCCGCAAAGCTGTCAAGGAAGGAGTCGATGTACGAGGCTACTTCCACTGGTCATTAATTGACAATTTCGAATGGAGCAGCGGTTTCTGGCCCCGGTTCGGATTGGTTGAAATCAATTATAAGACCCTCGAACGGAAAGTCCGCCCGAGCGCGCTTGCTTACAAGCAAATTATTGCGTCCTGGCGCAAAGAATAAAATCTCCGTTTTATAAATCGGGATCTTTTTTAATCATTTTTAATGAAGATTTTTTATTTTTTTTGTTAGAAATATTTTATCTCGGTTTGGTAAAATTTGACCGGGGGACTTTGCGATTTAATGATTTTTTAATCTTTTTCCGGTTAATTCCTGTTTTTATCGAGAAATTATAGTGCCGGTTCGCCCAAACGGGGCCGGCATAATCGACGCCGATGCGCTTTCCGGCGCTGATTTCGAAGCGCCGGACGGGTTTGCCGGATTCGAACCAAAGTCCGGTTTCGGGAATGGCCGGTTTGCCGTTCAGCTTGCCGTCGATTTTCAGGAATTTGGTGAGCCGCGCCGGGCCGTTGATTTCAATTTCTTCTCCGGTTTTCGGATTGCGGTACCTGCCGGCACGGAGGAGGGCGGCGGCCGGATACTCTTTGGGGCCGGTCACCACGTTCACGAGCCAGTGCATGCCGTAGGTGAAATAAACGTAAAAACGGCCGGCTTCGCCGAACATGACGGACGTGCGCGGCGTGCGGCCGCGGCTTGCGTGCGAAGCGCGGTCATGCGGGCCGTCGTAGGCCTCGACTTCGATTATGGTGAGCCGGATGATTTTGCCGCGCTGCCGCCGGACAATCTTCTTGCCGAGAAGTCCGCGGGCTACGGCGAGCGTCGGCCGGTTAAAAAAATTTTGGGAAAGCACCATTTATTCCGGATTCCAATCCTGCAAACCGGTCAGGATTAGATTTGACGATCGTCGGATCTAATCCTGTTTCGCTTGGCAGGATGATTACAGTATAATGATCCCATGATTAAAGCAAAGGATTTGCCGCGGATGAAGCGGCGGGCGCGGATCATTTTAAGCAAATTGCGCCGGCTTTTTCCTGATGCGAAGATTGCGCTCAACTACCGGACGCCATGGGAACTCTTGGTCGCGGTGCAGCTTTCGGCGCAATGCACGGACAAAAAGGTGAATGAGATTACGCCGGCGCTCTTCAGGAAATACCGCAAGCTGGATGATTACGTCCGCGCGAACCCGCGCGAATTCGAGAAGGATATCCGCCAGTGCGGTTTTTTTCGGGCGAAGACGCGGAATATTTTGGCGGCAGCGAAGCATATTGAGAAAGCATACGCCGGCAAATTGCCGCGCACGATGGAAGAGATGGTGCGCGTGCCGGGCATCGGCCGGAAATCGGCGAACGTGATTTTGGGAAACGCGTATGGCGTGGTGGAAGGGATTGCGGTTGATACGCACGTGATGCGCCTGTCGCATGTGCTCGGTTTGAGCAATGAAAGGACGCCGGAAAAGATCGAAAGGGATCTGATGGCGATCATCCCGAAAAAGGATTGGTTCAAGGCGACTTATCTCATCATTGAGTACGGCCGCAAATACTGCCCAGCCCGGCCGCACAATCACACGCGTTGTCCGTTGACGCCGGTTTTGGCAAAATTCGGCCATTAGAACCCGTTGAGTCAAAATTATTTGAGTCAAATGAGTCTTGTATTGCTGAAGTCCGCAGAGCTGGTTTATGATTCGAATATGAAGAAGAAAACGACCCAAAAGACCGATTATAAACCGATTGCCGATTTTCTCTATGAGGTCGGGATCCTCGCAAAGACGCCACGGAGCGGATTCCATTTCCTTGGGAGCGGCCATCAGTCAGTGGCGGAACATCTGAATCGGGTGGGCTATATCGGTTATGTGCTCGCGATGCTCGACGGCACCGTGGACCCGGGCGAAGTGGTCACGCTATGCCTGTTCCATGATCTCGGCGAGGCGCGGACGAGCGACCTAAACTACGTCCATCAGAAATATGCGAATGCCGATGAAAACAAAGCGATCGACGACCTCTCGAGAACATTGCCGTTCGGGGACCATATTCGGAAGATGATCAAAGACTTGAAAGAGCGCACCCGAAAAGAGGCATTACTTGCCAAGGATGCCGATCAATTGGAATGGATCTTGTCGCTCAAGGAACAGGCGGACGCAGGCAATACGCGCGCGAAGACCTGGATTCCCTCGGCAGTGAAGCGGCTGCGGACGGAGGCGGCACAGGAGCTTGCGCCGGTCATCCAGAGGACCCCGTCCGACGATTGGTGGTTCAGTGATAAGAATGATAAATGGTGGATCACGAGAAACAAACAAGTATGATCATCACCGCGCTCGCAACCATCACGGGAATTCTGATGTCCTTAGGATACTATCCGCAGGCTTGGAAGATCTATAAAACGAGATCCGCTGCGGATATCTCGATACCCTCATTTGTTATTTTTTCATTCGGCACGGCATCATGGTTTTGTTACGGGGTCTACTTGCGCGATTGGACGATCATGTCAAGTTTCGGACTCGGCGTCATCGGTTCCTGGACCATACTTTTCTTGAGCTTGGCTTACAAAAACAAGGAAAAATCGGCATAAAATATCCACAGCACCTTTCGGCGCCGTTATGGTAGAATAGATAGTAAGCGAAAACCGTCTTTCCGGGGGAGCCAAGGATGAAAATCCCGAAGCTCCGTGAGGACCGGAAAGGCGGTTTTTGTTTGCCTGCGCTTTGCGCAGGCAAACCCTTCGTAGCATTGGCGAAGAAGGGTCATACCATGGAGCGAAAACCCCGCGAAGCCCGCAGGGCGAAATGGTGTTATTCCCTTATTCGCGCGAATAAGAAAATATTGACAGTCGGGCAATAAAAGAATATATATTCAACCAGCAACGTTTTTTCCGCCGGATGCGGATCCTTTAATGGATGGCTGCGTGGCGGAGCGACCATAACCAATATCAACCTGGATGCGTGCCGATGGAAGGCGGATGCGTAGGAGGTGTATATGCTTATCGAAAAAATGGCAGAGACCGACCTTGTGGTCGGACGGGAAGTTGGGAACACCATAACCGTCTTGCATCCCGCGGTAACTGCGGGGATGAGGACGTTTGGCGATCTTGAGCGCCTGCCGGGAGAACTGGATCGGAAGTGGTGGGAGCTCATGATGTCAATATACCGCCCGAGGCATTTCGTGCACTTCGGCAACCTTGATTATTTCGGAAGGTCCGGAGGAGTGGCCACGGATTTTGACGCTTGCGGCGGTTTTGTCCGGCTCGAAGAAGACCAGGGCGAGAAGATGGTTTTTTTCTGTGACAAATGCGTTTCGAAGATGGCGTTTCGGATGAAGTGCCCGGACTTGGCAGACGCGATTTTACACCTGCTTCTGAAGCAGATGATGCCCGGCTTGCGAATCGCGAACTACCTTTGGGCCGAAGAGACGGGAACGGTCGGCGTTCTCCCGAATGTCGTCCGGCTCAAGTCAAAGATTCAGCTGGATACGGACTACGCTACCCGTGCGGACCTTGGGTTTATGCTCATGCCGGGCATGAACACGCTCGAAGGATTCTGCGGTTATGATGAATGGGTCCGACAGCTCCTTCGGGTGAAATTCGACCAGTTGGCGGCATCGCAGGATTTGCTCCGCCGCAGCGTGCTTGGTCCGGAGCATTTCGGCGGCCGGGCAGGCTACATGCGGTTTTGGAGTTATTCGTAACATTTGCCGGTGAGCCGCCGCATCTCGCGGCGGTTTTTATTTGACGGCAACCTGGTTTATCAATAAACTGGAAGCGCGAGGGCAACCCCTTAGGATCCGATCCGAGGGGAGTTATGTATTTAAAATAATGCAATGAGCCAATGACGCAATGACGCAATGAGTTCGCCCGTCATTGGTCATTCAGTCATCCGTTGCGTCATTGGTCATTTCGTCATTGCATCATTCATCGCCATGGATCACTTCGAATTAATTTCCAACAACAAACCGGCAGGGGACCAGCCGAAGGCGATTGCGGCGCTCGTTTCCGGCCTCAAAAAAGGCTTGCCACATCAGACCTTGCTTGGCGTGACGGGAAGCGGAAAAACGTTCAGCATCGCAAACGTTATCGCCGAATTCAACAAACCGACGCTCGTGATCGCGCACAACAAGACCCTGGCCGCGCAGCTCTGTAACGAGTTCCGCGAGCTCTTTCCGCACAACTCGGTAAATTATTTCGTTTCTTATTATGATTATTACCAGCCGGAAGCATATATTCCTTCGAGCGATACGTATATCGACAAGGAGGCGCTCATCAATGATGAGATTGACAAGCTGCGCCACGCGGCGACGACGGCGCTCCTCACGCGGCGCGACGTGATCGTCGTGGCTTCGGTTTCCTGTATTTACGGTTTGGGCGCGCCGGAGGTATACGCGCAGAATATTTTCCATTTCAAGGCGGGCGACCGGGTCGAGCGGAAGGATTTCGCACGGAAGCTCGTGGAGCTTCAATTCAATCGCACGACGGCGGACCTGAAGCGCGGCACCTATCGGCTGCGCGGCGAAAACTGGGAGATCATGCCGGCGGACCGGGAGGTCATCTATAACCTGGAAGTGGTCGGCGGCGTGATACGGGCCATTTACGAGATTGATCCGGTAAGAGGATTTCAACCCGGCAAGACGCCACGGGTGCCGGACGTCATTTTTGCGCCGGCAAAACATTTCATCACGGAAGCGCCGGAACGCGAAAGGGCTATAAAACAGATCCAGGAAGAACTGCGTGATCGGCTGAAATATTTTGAAAAGGAAGGGAAATTTTTGGAAGCCGAACGGCTGGAGCGCCGGACGAAATTTGATATCGCGATGATGCGCGAGGTCGGCTACTGCCACGGCATCGAAAATTATTCACGGCATTTGTCTGGCCGGAAGGAAGGTGAGCCGCCGGATACGCTTTTGGACTACTTCCCTCGAAAAAACTTAAAGACCGTCTTTAAAGACGGCCATCAAGGAGAGCCGGATTTTCTGACCATCATCGACGAATCGCACATGACGGTGCCGCAGCTCCAGGGCATGTTCGAAGGCGATGCGTCGCGCAAGAAAACACTCGTGGAATATGGCTTTCGCTTGCCGTCGGCAAAGGACAACCGGCCGCTCCGGTTTCCGGAATTCGAGGAGCGCATCGGACAGACCATTTATACTTCCGCTACGCCGGGGCCGTTCGAGCGTAAGTTGAGCGAACCGCCCCAAGGGCAGACCGTAGAGCAGATCATCCGGCCGACCGGCTTGGTGGACCCGAAAATCACGATCCGGCCGGCGCGCGGACAGGTGGATGATCTGATCCCGCGGATAGAAGAACGCGTGGCGAAACATGACCGGGTTTTGGTTACGACGCTCACGAAACGCATGGCGGAGGATTTGAGTGCGTATTTAGAGGAAAAAAAAGTGAAGGTGAATTACCTGCACAGCGACGTGAAGACGCTCGACCGCATCAAGATCCTGACCGACCTGCGCAAAGGCAAAATCGAAGTACTGGTCGGCGTGAACCTGCTCCGCGAAGGATTGGATTTGCCGGAAGTTTCGCTCGTCGCGATTTTAGATGCTGACAAAGAAGGATTTCTGCGGAGCGAAGTTTCGCTCATCCAGACGATCGGACGCGCGGCGCGCAATGTGGAGGGCGAGGTCCTGATCTACGCTGATCAGATCACCGGTTCTATCGACCGCGCGGTGAAAGAAACCGAACGCCGCCGCGAGATGCAGATTGCGTACAATAAGGAACACGGCATCACGCCGAAAACCGTCGTGCGCGCGATCTCGAGCATTTTGCCGGACGTGGATGAAATTTTGAAGCTGGAAACGAAACCGGTGCCGAAGTCGAAAAAATCTTTGGAAGCCCTGATCAAGGAAAAAGATAAGGAAATGAAGCGTGCGGCGTCGCATCTCGATTTCGAACTGGCCGCGATCCTGCGGGATGAAATAAAAGAGCTGTCGAAGAAAGTGAAATGATCACAACTCAAAAACCGGGCGAAAACCCGGTTTTTGAAAGTGGTGTCTTGGGATACCACGCCAACCGACGAATTTAACATTCATAATACGCGTATCCGTATGGATGTCAAGCAATCCGGAGACCAATAACGGGCCGGCAGAGGTTCGAACTCTGAATTGCCAATTCGTCGGTTGGCCGTGATTTCCTGTTTCACCACCGGCCCGCAAATGATTGGCGTTTTGGAATATATCATAACCGACCTAAATTATTTCTAAACTAGAAATGAACAAGATTTAATGAAATTTGCAGAAAGGCGAACGAAAATATGCAAAATTGCAAGATGTGAAGCGTCTGCATCCGTTCTCGTGCCCGGTCACGTTTATCGCATATGTTAGAATTAACCCATGCTCTCCGATGAGATCAAACAGTTTCTCCACGGCGACGTGGCGGCGGACGACGCGACGCTTGCAAAATTCAGCCGCGATTATTCGCTTTTCAAGGTGCGGCCGCAGATTGTGGTTTTTCCGAAGGACGCGGATGATCTGAAAAATCTGGTGAAGTTCGTCGCGAAGAAGAAAGCAGCTGGCGAGGATATCTCGCTCACCGGCCGCTCGGCGGGCACCGACATGACGGGCGGCCCGCTTTCGCAAAGCATCGTTGTTTCGTTCACGAAGTATTTTGATCACATTATCGAGATAAGGAACAAGGAACATGGAATAAGCGACAAGGATGACGGCGAGGCCCGCGTTGAGCCGGGCGTCTACTACCGCGATTTTGAAAAAGAAGCGGCCAAACGCGGCCTGTTTTATCCTTCTTTCCCGGCATCGAAAGATCTCTGCGCCCTCGGCGGCATCGTGAACAACAACTCCGGCGGCGAAAAGACGCTCGCGTACGGGAAAACCGAGGATTGGGTGCGCGCCGTGAAGATCGTGATGAGCGACGGCGAGGAACATACGCTTTGGCCGTGGTCCGGCGAAATGTTGGAGCAGAAACTGAAGGAAGAAAGCTTCGAAGGCGAAGTCGCGCGCAAATTGAAGGCGCTCATCGAAGCGAATTATGAAACCATCCGAAAAGCGAAACCGAATGTCTCCAAGAATTCCGCCGGTTATTATTTATGGAATGTCTGGGACCGCGACAAGGGTATTTTTGACCTTACGAAAATCATCGTCGGCTCGCAGGGGACGCTTGGCTTGCTCACCGAAGCGAAGCTTGGTTTGGTGAAGCTCAAAAAGCATTCGCGCCTTGCGGTCGTATTTTTGAATGATCTCAAATGGGCGGCGGATCTCGTCGAGGAGGTCTTGAAATTCCATCCGGAGAGCATCGAATCGTACGATGACAAGACGGTCGAGGTCGCGGTGAAGCTCTGGCGGCAGGTGCTGCATTCGATGAAGGGGAACATCGTCGGGCTTGGCCTGCAATTCCTGCCGGAGATGTGGATGGTCGCGACGGGCGGCATGCCGAAAATGATCCTGCTCGTCGAACTGACGGGGGATGATGAAAAGGTTTTGACGGACAAATTAGCGAAGCTGAAGCAGGATATTGAAAAATTCGGCAAGACGCACGGCGGCATCAAGGTCCGCGCCCTTAGGAACGAATCCGAAGAGCAGAAATACTGGGTTATCCGCCGGCAGAGCTTCGCCCTGCTTCACAACAATACGACCGGCCTCGATACGGCGCCCTTCATCGACGATTTTATCGTGAAGCCGGAATACATGCCGGAGGTTTTGCCGAAGGTGAACGCGATTTTACAGCAATACAAGGATGACCTGATTTATACCATTGCGGGCCATCCGGGCAACGGCAATTTCCACATCATCCCGCTCATGAATCTGAAGGATCCGCACGTGCGGGCGCTGATTCCGAAAATTTCGGATGAAGTTTATAAATTGATAATCCAATACCATGGCTCCATCACGGCCGAGCATAATGACGGTTTGATCCGTACGCCGTATCTCGGGGAAATGTACGGCTCGAAAATGGTGGAGCTCTTCGCCGAAGTGAAGAAAATTTTCGATCCGCTTGGCATTTTCAATCCCGGCAAGAAGGTGGGCGGCAGTTTGGAATACAGCATCGAGCATATCGCGCCGACGCAGTAGAATAAATAAAAATACCATGGCTGAAAAATTCGAATTCAATCCGGAGGATGCGGCCTTCCGCGCGGAACTGATCGGGAATCTGAAGATCGATGTCCAGTCGTACGAATCGAAGCGGCTTCTTGAGTCGTGGGCAATAAAAGGAGAGCAATTGGTCGAGAGCGGCGCCATCGATACATTCCAGTGGCATCAGGAATCGGCGGACATGTATCGCGAAGCGGGATTGATTGAAGGGGCAATTTGGGTTTTGAAGCAAGCCGCCGTCGAGGCGCGGCAGCTTGGCCGAGAGGACCTGTCCAAGGAGTTCCAGAGGCAATTAGTTGATTTGGGCGCTGATCCCGATGACTTGAACGACATTTACGATTTCCACGGCGGGCCGTAATCTTTTAGCCATATTATTGATGAGCAAAAAATCCAGAGCGGAATGCTAAAGATAAGTTGAAATGGATGCGCGAATGGCGTGGCGAGGCACGAAACGGCACATGCCTTGCCGGACGATCTCGGAGTGCGCGCCTCCGAGCGGCACACATAACCACGAGCCGGCCCGCGCCGAGAGCCAGGTGCGCGGCCAGAAGGACGCGACACCGTGTCCGGCAAGGCATGAGCCGTTTCGTGCCTCGCATGGCGTGCCTGTTATAATTATCCTATGCCTTCCCGCTCCGGATTTTCCCTGCTCGAAATCATCATCGTCATTGCAGTCGCCGCCACCATCGTCCTCGTCGTCGGTAATTTCAGCAATAACACCGTCGCGCTCCAGGGCTTGGTAACCCAGGAGCTTCAGTCCAAGTCCGATGCCGCCATCGTCATCCAGACCGCCGCGAACGAGATCAGGGGCATGTCCCAATCGGCGAATGGCGCCTATCCCATAGCGGCCGCCGGCACCACCACGTTCATTTTTTATAGCGATATCAATAAGAACGGCACTCCTCTGCGCATCCGATATTTTTTAGCGTCATCCAGCTTGTACAAGGGGGTGACCGTCGCCACCGGATCGCCGGCAACCTATCCGACTTCGACCGAAACGGTGGCCGATGTCCTCGATAATATCGTGACGCCGTCCTCGACGCCGATTTTTACCTATTACGATTCCTCGTATACCGGCACGCAGCAGCCGCTCGCGCAACCGGTAACGGTTTCCGCCATCCGCCTCGTCGGGATCCAGTTCACGGTGAATTCGAACGCGAGCAAGACGTCGGAGCCGCAGGGTTTTTCAACGTTGGTGGATATCCGGAACCTGAAGAGCAACCAATGATTCCGGACAAAGCGAAAATTTCCAGCTGAAATCCATGAACTCCCGTAAAAATCGACAAGCCCAAATAGCCGTGGAAATGCTTTTTTTGGCGGCGCTCGTCGTGATCCTGATTTCCGGTTTCGTTTCGCTCGCCGCGTCCTTTCTCCAGCTCTCGGTCCGGTCGCAAAACCAGCTGCAGGCATTTTCAATCGCCGAGGCCGGCATCGATTATTACCGCTGGCACCTTTCCTACGCCCCGTTTGACTATACCGATGGTACCGGCAAACCGGGGCCGTACGTCCATCCTTATTATGATAACCAGGGCAACGAGATCGGCGAATTCAGTTTGACGGTTTCGCCGCCGTCGGGCAACGGTTCGGAAGTCGTAGTCGAGAGCACGGGCAAGGTTTTCGCGGATGATTCGATCACGAGAATTATCAGGGTGAGCCTGGCGCCGAACACGCTCATGCAGTTCAATCTGGTGCAGAACGCTGATCTGCAGGTTGGCTCGACGACGACGCTCTACGGCCCCGTAATGGCGAATGGCGGGATTGATTTCAGCGGTTACGCTTACGACCTGGTGGAGAGCGCCCAAACGACGTTCGTGAACCATTTCGAGTCAGGTAACAAGACCGATTGGGGCGTATTCACGCCGGTTTCACCCCAGGACCCTTATCCGCCGACGCCTTACGCGAGCCGGCCGGACATTTTCGGCGGTGGCCGCGCGATCGGCGTGCCGGCGGCTGATTTTGGCGGATTATCCCAGGTTTTGGCGAACCTCCAGGCGTCAGCCCAGGACGGCGGCGTTTATGCTTCAAGCTCCAAGGCGTACGGTTTCGACCTGGCGTTTTCGACGAGTACGACGGCGACGACCACGGTAACCAAATACCAGCTTTATAAAGTGACCTCGCTTGCCGCGCCGCCGAACGGCTGCACGAACGAATCCAATCAACCGGGATGGGGAAGTTGGAGTATCAAGAACGAAACGCTGATAGCGAGCGGCACCGTGCCCGCGAACGGCGCGTTCTTCTTCAATGACAATGTGTGGGTGCGCGGCCAGATCGCGAACGCGCGCGTGAACGTCGGCTCCGCGGTTTTTCCGGATAGTGCGGCTACTTGGACGAATATCACGGTGAACAACAGTTTGCGCTACGCGAATTTCAATGGCGCGGATTCGATCCTGCTTATTGCGCAGAACAATATCAATGTCGGCCTCATGAGCGATGACACGCTTGTGATCGACGGCGGCCTCATCGCCGAACATGGCCGCGTCGGCCGGTTTTATTACAAGACGCCGAACAGCGGCGGCAACTCCGGCAAGTGCGCGCCGTATGCCGATCGCACGAGTATCACGACTTACGGCAGTATTGTTTCGAATGCCGCGTACGGTTTCGGTTATGCCGATGGCACCGGATACGAGGATCGGCAGCTCTTTTATGACGTGAATTTGTATAATAACCCGCCGTCGATCTTGTCAGCCGCATTCCATGGTTTCAATGTGATATCATGGGAAGAGGTGAAATAGAAAAATGACGCAATGACTAATGACGTAATGACGAAACGATTCGCTCATCATTGGTCATTCAGTCATTCGCTGCGTCATTAGTCACTGCGTCATTGCGTCATTATGAATAAAGGCCTCACTCTCATTGAAATCATCGTTGCGGTCGCGGTCGTCGTCATCCTGATGGGCGTTTATTTTCTTGCCGCGAATCCTGCCGGCCAGCTCGCTTCGGCCAGGAACAGCCGCCGGTTGAGCGATCTCCAGCTCATAGGGAATACCATCCGCGAAAATTACACCGACGCCGGCAATGGGACCTTTACCTGTTCCTCCGGCCCCATCCCGGCTTCCACGACGGATATGGCGAGCGCCTCGGGCAGCTATAACATCGCGCCGTGCATCGTGCTCTCGCAATACGGCCTCTATAGCATGCCGTACGATCCGAACGCCACGAGCGCGTATTACAACACGGTCGGCGACTATAACAGCGGCTATTCCATCATGATCAATTCCTCCGGTTCCATTATTTTGACCGCCCCATATGCCGAGCTCGGGAAGGCCATTTCGGTGACGCGGTAAATCGCGGAGCCGCCGACCTCCGGAAAGGGGAAGGCGGTTTGGCGCGCCTGCAGCCCGGCATCGGGCGCCGGAGCGCGTTTGTTGGCGCTCTGCGTACCTCTTTGTAAGCCGTGTGCGTTATAATAAAGGTATATGAAGACGGCTCCCGACCCGCGTTTTGAAATTGCCCCTGCTCGCGCTGCGAGCCATTTTGGTCCAGGCACGGGGCATTCTGAAGGAGCTGATGATATTCGGCGGATTCGCGAACCGGGCAATCCCCAAATACGGATCCGGCCGCGGGTTTTGGGCGACGTTATTCCGCGCTCCGGGCGCGGCAGATCCTGGAATGCCTACGGAACCATCGGCCGCTTGAATTTGAAGGCCAAGCGCACCATCCGCATCCCCTTCACCCGCGCCGGGCGCATGTTCTTCATCTTCGCCGCCGCCGTATTCTTCGTCTTCGGCTCGGCTTCCGCCCCTACTATTTTCAGCGACGCCGCCATCACGCGCGCATCGGGCGATACTTCCAATTCCACGGTTGCCATGGCTTCCGCCGCCACTTCTTCGCTTTCGGCTGCCGACGAGCGCACCCAGCTTGAGGCCCAGCTCCAGCAGCTCGAGGGCCAGATAAACCAATACGAAGGCCAGATCGCGAGCTATAAGAGCCAGGGCAATACCTTGAATGGCCAGATTAAGATCCTGAACGACAAAATTGCGAAGGTAAATCTCCAGATCAAGGCGACCAGCTTGACTTTACAGCAGCTTGACCAAAACATTTCGGACACGCAATCGCAGATTTCGATTACCCAAGTGGATATCCAGACCAAAAAAACATCGCTCGGGAATCTGCTCCAGGGTTTATACGAATCGGACCAGGTGTCGCTCATGGAAATGTTCCTGAAGAACCCGCGCCTTTCCGATTTTTGGAATGATGCGCAGGACTTGGCGCTCGCCGAGGCGAACATGCGCGCGGCGGTGCGGCAGGTGCAGGACCTGCAGGGCGAGTTGCAGGACCAGGTGCAGCAGTTTGAGGCCTCGCGCGCCGATGCGGCAAGTATCCAGGAATACCAACGGGCGCAGGCTTCTGAAATTTCAGGCACCAAAACCCAAAAGGCCCAGTTGCTTGCGGAGACCAAAGGACAGGAATCAAAATACCAAGCGCTCTTGAAGCAGACGCAGGCAACGGCGGCGCAGATCCGCAACCGCATCTTCCAGTTGCTTGGCGGAGGGCAGTTGTCGTTTGAGGATGCGTACCAATATGCGAAGCTTGCTTCAAACTCGACCGGCGTGGACGCGTCGTTGATTTTGGCGGTTTTGGACCGTGAATCGGCGCTGGGGCAGAATGTCGGCCAGTGCACCTATAAGACATCCATGAGCCCTTCGAATATACCGGTTTTCCTAGAGATCACGCAGCAATTGCATTTGGATCCGAACACAATGATGGTTTCCTGCGCCAATGCTGACGGCGCCTATGGCGGCGCGATGGGGCCGGCGCAATTTTTGCCGTCGACCTGGGAGCTCTATGCCGACGGCATCACGGGCATCACCGGGGATAATCCGCCGTCGCCGTGGAACAATGCGGACGCTTTTGCAGCGACGGGACTCTACCTGAAGGATGCCATGGCCGGCTGCAAAGCGGCCTACAGCAACGCGACGAGCATCATGCGCTGCACGGCGGCAAAATATTATGCCGGCAGCCGGTGGAGGAATTACCTTTGGACTTACGGCGAAGCGGTCGTGGAGCGGGCGCAGAGCTTCGCGGAAGATATACAGACGATAACGTCGTGAAATGACGCAATGACGAAGTGATGCAATGACGCAATGAGTCCGCCCGTTCATTGGCCATTCAGTCATTTGTTGTTTCATTGCGTCATTGCGTCATTCCTACATTCTTTCCTATTGGCGAAATCTATGTCATAATTTACTCATGCCAAAGGACTTCAAGAAACTTATCCTTCCAAACGGGCTCCGCATCCTCCTCGTGCCCCAGCGTTCTTCGCTCGCCGCGAGCGTTTTGATCCTGGTCCAGGCCGGTTCGGAATATGAGACGAAGCGCGTGAACGGTCTTTCGCATTTTTTGGAGCACATGATGTTCAAGGGGACGGAGAACCGGCCGCGCGTGGGGCAGATTGCGGAGGAATTGGCGTCGCTCGGCGCCCAGTCGAATGCGTTCACGACTCAGGAATATACTGGGTACTGGGCAAAGGCCCAGGCGAAAAAATTGCCTGATATTCTGGAAATCGTTTCGGATTTATACCTGAATCCGGTTTTCAATCCGGAAGAAATCGAGAAAGAGCGCGGGGTCATTATCGAAGAACTGAATATGTACGAAGACACGCCGGCGCGGAAGGTGCACGACCTTTTCTTTTCGCTCGTGTATGGCGACCAGCCGGCGGGATGGGATGTCGGCGGCGAAAAAGGGATAATCAAGAAATTGGGCAAAGGGGATTTTACCGCGTATCGCGAGGAGCGGTACGTTGCGCCGGGAACGGTCGTCGTTGTCGCTGGCAGGTTCGATGAGCAAAAAATCCTAAAGAGCATCAAAAAAGATTTCGGGCTGCTGAAGCGGAAACCGGCGCCGAAGAAAATGGCGACGAAAGAACGGCAAGCGAAGCCGCAGCTGCTCATTTCCCCCAAGGGTTCGCTCCAAAGCCATATCGTGCTCGGCTTTCGCGCGTTCAATTTGTTCGACCGGCGGCGGTACGCGATCCAGGTTTTGGCGGACATCCTCGGCGGAGGCATGAGCTCGCGCCTCTTCAAGAAGGTGCGCGAAGAGCTCGGCGCGGCTTATTATATCGGTTCGGATGCGGAATTATTCCTTGACCACGGGTTCTTCGCCGTCGCGGCGGGCATTGACCATGCCAAAACGGAAACGGTCATCAAGGCGATCCTCGGGGAATGCCGTCGCGCCGCCGACGAGCCGATCGATGCCAAGGAATTCCAGCGCTCGAAGGACCATATGGTCGGCCACATGATCCTCGGGCTCGAAACTTCGGATGAACTCGCGGGATTCTACGGCGCGCAGGAGATTTTGACGAAAAAAATCGTTTCGCCGGAGGAGGTGATCAAACGGATAAAGGCGGTGACGCAGCAGGAGGTGCGGGCCGTGGCGCGGGATATTTTCAGGAACCAGGGATTGAATATGGCCGTGATCGGGCCGTACGATGGAAAGCGGGGGTTTGAGAAGATATTGAGATTATAATGACCAATTATGAAATGACGTAATGACGCAACGAATGGCTGAATGACCACGGTCAACGTATTCATTGCGTCATTGCATCATTATTATCAACCATGGACAAGCACATCGTCGAAATTTCCTGGGCTTCCCTCTGGCGCATCGCGATCTTTGCGCTCATCATCGCTGTTTTTTACCTGGGCCGCCAGATCATCCTCGGGCTCTTTCTTGCCATCATCATTTCCTCCGGAGTTGAAGGGATGGTGGATGCCATGGAGCGCAAGGGCTTGCCGCGGAGCGTCGGCGTCATTTTGATATTCGTAATCGCAGTCCTCGGCGTCATCCTGATCGCTTACACGCTGGTGCCGTTCATTATCGTCGAATTGAACACCATTTTCGTGACCATCGGGAAATTGCCGGAGGCATCGGGCAGTTTAGGGTTCCTCTTGAGTCTGCAAACGGCGCATTCCGCGACGGCAGTCCTGAAGCAGCTTTCGAATGCGCTCTTTTCCGGAACCGGCACGCCACTTGATTTCCTGACGAGCACATTGGGCAATGTCGGCCTGGCGGTTTCGGTCGTCGCGAGCTCGTTCTACCTCAGCCTGACCCGCGACGGCGTGGAGCGGTTCATCAAGGTGGTCGTCCCGCCGGAATACGAAGCGGACGTTCTGCGCGTCTATGAGCGCTCGCGGCGGAAGATCGGTTCCTGGTTCCGGGCGCAGCTCATTTTGAGCGTCATCATGGGCGGCATCGTCTGGGGCGGGCTCACCATCCTCGGCGTGCCGTACGCTTTGCTCATTGCTCTGCTCGCCGCGCTTTTCGAACTGATCCCGTTCATCGGTCCCATCGTCTCCGGAGCAATAGCCGTGGTCGCCGCGCTCGGCGTCTCCGCCTCGCTCGCGATCTATACCCTCATCTTTTTCATCATCGCCCAGCAGTTCGAGTCGAACATTCTGGTGCCGATCGTGAGCCGCCGGGCGGTCGATTTGCACCCCGTCATCGTCATCGTGGCATTACTCATCGGCGCCGAAGTAGGCGGTTTCTTGGGTATCGTGATTTCCGTGCCTGCCGCAGCCGTGTTTCAGGAAGTCATCCAGGAGTGGTCGAGCAAGAAGCGGGCGGGGCTGGTGACGGAGTAGGGACCTATTTCTGAAATAAAAAAGGCGGGATTTCATCTCGCCTGATCGAAATACGGACGGAGCGATCTCGCTATCGAGGGATGCCGCAACCGCCGCAAGATCTTGTCCTTGATCTGCCCAATGCGCGTGCCGGATAGCCCTTCTAATTCCCCGATTTGCTCAAGGGTTTTCTCATCCACGAAAATGGCCCTCATGATCCTTTTTTCCTGGGCATTTAATGCATACGAAACGATTTCGCCCAGGGCCTCTTTCAGCTCCCTCTGGCGGAGATCGTCATCGGGCGCGGGCGGCAGGGCAAAAATGCCGGCCGATGGGGCAAGGAGGTGATCCACGGGAATATCGCGAATGACTTCCGCCCGTTTGGTCCGCGCCAAAAACTCTTTACTAAAAATTTCCTTGGGCCAAATATCTTCCGGGAGCTTTCCGGTAAGCTGGAACAGCTTCTTTTCCAGTTCCGGCGTAATCTTGTCGGGTGCTTTTCTCAGGTTTATCCATTGATTGAAGGTTCCGACATGAACGCCAAGGAATGCGGCGGCTTCATTTTGCGTCCAGCCGGTGCGGACGAGCGCTTCGCGGAAAATGCCATGCCGGATGCGCGCTTCGAATGATATCGGGAAAGTTCCCATATCATCTCCTTTTCAAAATTTTCTGAAATTAGGATATATAAACAGATGTTTTCTGTCAACATTCTGGAAATCCATTGGAAGTGTTACACTGAACGGCGCATGCCTGCTTATTGTCCGATCGGACGATAACGGGCAACCCGTTTATTTTTCTGCCAGAAAATTTTTAGGAAAAATTTATCTGGAAAGCATCCCAAAAATAGGCCGCAAGACCTGCGGGATCTGCCGAAGGCAGCTATTTTTGAGATGGGTCCTATGGCGTGGTAAAATCTGAACGGGGACTTGGCGGGAGTTCATTAAATTTGGATTAAAAATTAATTAAACGACAGCAGGTGCGGCACGCTCGCCCTGGATCCTGGGTTCATGCCCGGGATGACAGATAAAAGACGAACACAAAAATGGAGAGTGCACAAAATTTAAAGCGGCGCATGAAGAGCGTCCAGAATATCGGGCAGATCACGAAAGCTATGGAGCTCGTGGCGGCGACGAAGATGCGGCGCGCGCAGGAGCTTGCTTTGGTTTCGCGGCCTTACTCATACAGCGCGCTTGAACTTTTGGGCATTTTGTCGAATTTGAAGGACGTGCCGATGCCGGAGATTTTGCAGGCGCGGCCGATTCGGAAAATGGCGTTCGTGCTCATGACTTCGGACAAGGGATTGGCCGGGTCGTTCAATAGCGCGGTCATCCGGAAATTCGAAGAGTTTCTCAGGCATCCGATGTCCGGCGGACGGACGCCGGAGGATGCGGTTTATATCGCGGTTGGCCAAAAAGCGAAATCATACCTCGAGCGAAGGAAATTGGACGTTATTGCTTCGTTCAACCGGGTCGGGGATCTCACGAAGCCGGAGGAGGCGGAGCCGATCGCCGATTTCCTGATCAAAGGATACGAGCGGCACGATTTCGACGGCGCGACGGCATTTTTTACGACCTTCGTGACAGCCCTGCGGCAGGACGCGGTTGCGCGGGATTTTTTACCGGTGGAATTCGATCTCATCAAGCAATCGATCGAGGATACGATCCCGCGCGCCGGGCGCTATGCGGATTACGCGAAGTCGGAGTCATTTTTCGAAAGTGAAAATCCGGAATATCTGATCGAACCGTCGCCGGCGGAGGTGCTCACGAAGCTTGCGCCGCGGCTTTTGAAGACGCGCATCTATCATATGATCCTTGAAGCCAACGCTTCGGAGCATTCGGCGCGCCGCGTGGCGATGAAGAACGCAAGTGAGAATGCCGGCGAGCTTTCGGAAAACCTGAACGTGGAGTATAATAAGTCGCGTCAGGCGGCGATCACGAGGGAATTGACGGAGATCACCGCGGGCGCGGAAGCATTAAAATGAAAACCGGAAAAATTACCCAAATCATCGGTCCTGTTGTAGACGTGGACTTCGGCGGAGAGACCGTTCTGCCTCCCATTTATAACGCTTTGAAAATCAAGCTGGGCAACGAGGATATTGTCGCGGAGGTCGTGCGCCATCTGGAGCCCGGCAAAGTGCGGGCGATTTCGCTCGCGCCGACGGACGGATTGAATCGCGGCGCCCACGTTGAAGATACCGGCAAGCGCATCGAGGTTCCGGTGGGCGAAGAGACGTTGGGGCACATGTTCGATGTCGTCGGTCGGCCGTTGACGGAGGGAACAGGGAACAGGGAACAGGGAACAGGGAAATTCACCAAATTCCGCCCGATTCATCGCGACGCTCCGCCGTTCACCGAGCAATCGACCAAAACCGAAGTGTTTGAAACCGGCATCAAGGTCATCGACCTCATCTGTCCTTTTATTAAAGGAGGGAAGGTCGGTTTGTTCGGCGGCGCGGGCGTCGGCAAGACCGTGTTGCTCCAGGAGCTGATCCGCAACGTCGCGGAAGTCGGCGGCGGCGTATCGGTGTTTGCCGGCGTCGGCGAACGGACGCGCGAAGGGAACGACCTTTACCACGAGATGAAGGAATCGGGCGTCATCGAAAAAACGGCGCTCGTTTTCGGCCAGATGAACGAGGTACCCGGCGCCCGGGCCCGAGTCGCGCTTTCCGCGCTCACGATGGCGGAATATTTCCGCGACGAGGAAGGGAAGAACATCCTGCTTTTTATCGATAATATCTTCCGGTTTTCGCAGGCCGGTTCGGAGGTTTCCACGCTTCTTGGCCGCATGCCGTCAGCCGTAGGCTACCAGCCGACGTTGGCATCCGAAATGGCGGAACTGCAGGAGCGGATCACGTCGACCAAAAAGGGTTCGATCACGTCGGTGCAGGCAATTTACGTTCCGGCGGATGACATCACGGATCCTGCGCCCGCGACCACATTCAGCCATCTGGATTCAACGATCGTCTTGTCGCGGTCGCTCACCGAGATCGGCATCTACCCGGCCGTGGATCCCTTGGCGTCATCTTCGAGCGCGCTCGATCCGAAAATCGTCGGCCGGGACCATTACGACGTGGCGCGCGAGGTGCAGCGGACGTTGCAGCGGTACAAAGAGCTGCAGGACATCATCGCGATCCTGGGCATTGAAGAATTATCCGACGTTGACCGCAAGACCGTCGATCGCGCGCGCAAAATCCAGCGTTTCTTGTCGCAGCCATTCTTCGTCGCCGAGGCTTTCACCGGCCGCGCCGGCAAATATGTTTCCCTCAAGGATACTATCGCAAGCTTCAAGGAAATTTTGGAAGGCCGCCACGACGAGAAGCCGGAGGAAAACTTTTATATGAAAGGCGGGATTGGGGAAATATAGTTTCTTGTCCTCCCGGATTTGCTGAGTCTGCCATAGCTTTAGCGTCGGCGAAGCCCGGGATCCAGGGCGTTCGAATGACTAATTAATAATATCTAATTAATAACGAATGTTTAATACGGAATGTCCATCAGACATTTCTCCTTGGACATTCGTTATTAATTATTAATTAGATATTATTAATTTTAAACCAGGATTCCAGCTCGATGGCCGGAATGGCAACATTCATTTGCTATAATTAATCCATGCAACAATCCGTCCATATTCCGGAGCCAAAAGTGGCCCGCTTC
Organism: Patescibacteria group bacterium; assembly: GCA_028865305.1. GTDB lineage: Bacteria > Patescibacteriota > Minisyncoccia > UBA6257 > 2-01-FULL-56-20 > REEB161. The sequence continues at coordinate 44,668 of JAGWKM010000004.1, forward strand.
CTCTGGGGCGACACCCGCATCGCTTGGCTGTGGCTCTTGGTGCGGCTCTATGCCGGTTGGGACTGGCTCACGGCTGGTTGGGAAAAATTGCATATGCCGTCGTGGGTGGGCGCCCAATCAGGGACTGCAGTCAATGGATTCCTTTCCGGCGCCCTCGGTAAAGCATCCGGCCCGAATCCGGCCGTTTCGTCTTGGTATGCATTTTTCATCCGCAGTTTCGCCGCGAACCACGTGGTCTTCCTCTCGTACCTCGTCGCCTGGGGCGAATTCCTCGTCGGCGCGGCTTTGATCCTCGGCGTCTTCACTGGCATCGCGGCATTCTTCGGCGCATTCATGAACATCAATTACCTGTTTGCCGGAACGGTGAGCGTGAACCCGATGCTGCTCTTGCTTGAATTGGTTCTGATGTTCGCCTGGCGCACGGCCGGCTGGTGGGGGATTGACCGATGGCTCTTGCCGGAACTCGGCGTGCCGTGGAAGCCCGGGAAGGCATTTGAATGAGTGACGGGCTTGCCGTCGCATTAAAGATTTTAAAAAATGTCCACTTGTTGCACGGCCGTGCATTAGGCGGACATCTTTTAACGAAAAGTTAATTCATAAAAACAGTCAAAAACCCACTGGTAGTTGACTTAGATACGACGAAGTTTTATCCTCTTTTCAGAAAGTGAGGCGATGTGGCGGAAAGGATTTGGGACGGAAGATGTGAAGATTGTTACGATAGAAAGCCCCTTCGACAATATAATGGAGTAGAATTCCTTCCGGGAGGAATAAGCGCAGAACTGTGCGACGATTGCGCAATGACAAGGATGAGAGATTGCGAGAGCGGCAGAGAACCGGCGCCGATTGGCCTCCTTATTGCGGGAGAATGGCGAGATGCCGGGCATGTTCGTCTTTGCCAAGACGGAAAAGAAATAGTGGTTGCAGTGAAATATCTTGCAGATGGCGAAAACGCCGGCCTTGGGCGGCTTCGATTTGAGGGGGATTTCAAATGGCTGTCGGCTGGTTGCTTCATTGCGTCAGCGGCATCCGCTCGGTCTTCAGTGCGTACATTCCTGAGAACTTTCTATTTTCCTCATGCTCGGCTTGAATTCTTGCCCGCCGAGTAAAAAACGTAAAACATCCGTCAGGTAATGGCGGATTTTTTTGGCTATGCCTCGCATGAAAAAACTGAACACAGCTCCGCGGTGCGATGTTTCCTTTGCCAGGCCTCGATTTCTGTCACCCGAATTTATGCAGGATAAACAAAAATTCCCGATTCGGGATTTTTGTTTACGATGAGCGGGTAACGGGAATTGAACCCGTGTCTCAACCTTGGGAAGGTCGCGTTCTGCCACTGAACCATACCCGCAGGACTGCTTTCGTCTCACCTTTTCTTTTTCAGCAAGCTTACCATGAAGAATGCGGCGGAGACAACTACGACCGTCGGCCCGAGTTCGCTGCCGTAGCTTTCGGAGATCCAAAAACCGATAAGCATTGAGGCGACGGACAGGGAAACGCTCGTGATGAGGAATGCGCCGAGCGTGTGGGTAAGCTGGCGGGCGGCGGAGGCCGGCACAATGATCAAAGACCCGACGAGAAGCGCGCCGAGGAAACGGAGATTGGCGAGGATGGCGAGGCCGAAGAGCAAAAGATAGAGCAGGTTTACGGTATTCACGTTGATGCCGGTGGAGGAGGCGAGTTCGGATGAGAACAAGCTGATGATAAGCCGGTCGCGCATGAGATAAAGACCGATGATGATGAGCAAACTCGCGCCAACGCCGAAAAGAAATTCATTCGGAGAAAAGTTGGTGAAACCGCCGAAGAGCGCATCAACCAATCCTTCATTGGAGTGGATGAGAAGCGCGCCGAGTGCGACGGAGGTGGCAAAAAGGACGCCGATCGCGGCTTCGGAGGAGAGTTCGGTGCGCTTTTGCAGCTGCCAGATGAGCAGGATTCCCGCGAAGAGCGTCATGCCGCCGCCGAGCAATGGATTCAATGCCCAGATGATGGCGAGGCCGAGGCCGGGAATCGCAATATGCGACATGACGTCGCCCGCGAGAATGGTGCGCTTCATCAGGGCGAAGGCACCGACGAGGCCGGCCGCGGCGGCGGCGCAGGCGGCGAGGATTATGGATGGGAGAGTGATCATGGAATTTAGTTTTCAGTTTACGATTTCCAGTTTTCAGTCTGTTTTCAAGGGATTGGTTTTCAATTGAAACATTGGTTTGTTAGCGTGGGATTAGATTCGACGATCGTCGAATCTAATCCGATTTGTTTAATAAAAATTTAATGTTGAGAATTCATTGATTAAAAAACAAGAATTGAAAGTTGGAAATTATTTCGGGTGGTGGAAGTGGTGGTAATATTTATGCGGTCCGTAAAGCTGTTCCAGGACATCCGGCGTCAGCGCCTCTTCGGGATTGCCGAAGCAAAGGCCGGAGCGGTTAATGCAGAGCACTTTGGTTGCATAACGGTAAACGAAACTCAAGTCATGCGAAACCACAATGATCGTGAACCGGTATTCGTCTTGCAAACGGTGCAATAGTTCATAAACCTGTTCCTCGCCGGCGACGTCGATCGAGGCCGTCGGCTCGTCGAGAAGGAGCACGTTTGGCTTGCCGAGCAATGCGAAGCCGATGAGCGCGCGCTGGAACTCGCCGCCCGAAAGGTGGCCGACCGGAGTATTCAAGATTTTTTCCGTGAGCCCGACGGTTTCCACGATTTCATTGATTTTTTCCCTCCATTCTCCATTCTCCATTCTCCGTTCTCCTCTTAACACGTTCGCCTTCGCCGCCAGCAAATTCCTGAATGTCACCGGCAGGTGGCGGTCGGCGTCAATTTTCTGCGGCACGTACCCGAGGCGCGCATCGGGAGCCCAGGTGACAATTCCATTATAAGGGACGGTGCCGAGGAGCGAACGAAGGAAAACCGTTTTGCCGGCGCCGTTCGGGCCGATGACGGACAAGCTTTCACCGCGGCCAAGCTCGAAACTGACATTTTCAAGAATGGGGACATCGTCGAAGCCGACAGCAAGGTTTTCGATTTTCAAAATTGGATCAGTCATCCACTACATTATACATCGGCCTTTAAGATCTGCCTTTTGCGGATGGAATTGATGTTTCATGAAGTGTTCATCCCTTGGGAATAATAATAAAGCCAGTTTGGCATTTGCCCTTCATATTTATTGACTTCTTAAATGGGATGTGGTAAATAAGGGGACAGAAATAGCAATTGTCAATTTAATATAAAGGAGAGTTAAAAAAGTGAAGAAAGCGCTGTGTCTCGGTTTCGCATTCGGCGTGCTGGCTTTCGGCCAGGCACCGGTTATGCAAACCACGCAAGAAACGCCCGACGTTGTCCAACGGCTGGAGAGACTCCAGCAGGAGGTCAAACAAGCGCGGCGCGACATAAACCGAACCAAGTCGGCGGCTGAAAAAGCTGCCAAGGGCCAAGAGGATGCCGCCATCGCTGCTGAAAAGCAGCGTAAAGGCATCCAGGATTCCATCACCGCAGTCGGTGATGCAGAGAAATTCTCAGCCCGGAAAAATGAAGAACGGGGAACGCTTCTTTGGAAGGAGTTGCAGAAGACCAGCCGGATGGTTGTATGGTCTCTTATCCTGGTCGGCCTCCTGCTCATCGGCGGCGCATTTTTCCTGTTTTGGAAATTTCCAAGCAGGAACAAGAGTGCCGCTCAAAAAATCATCGTCGTGGAACGGGCCCGCCTGCAGGGGTTTGATCCGAATGAACGATTGATCGACCCGAAGAAAGAAGATCTCCAGAACTGGGCGGCCCGTGCGAAAAGTGCGGGATGCAAGTTCGACCGGATCCCGATGCGTCTCGTCTTCGAAGAGGGACGAAATTTGGATTGCGAGGCCGAGCTTCGTGCGGCCCAAGACCCGTTAGTCCATGTCGGGGGGCGCATGCGTCCGATAACCTGGACGAAGCGGTACTCCGATGGGGCGGATTTTATCGGCATCCCTAAAAAGAGCCAAAAAGCCGCCAATTCTATAACCGTTTAGCAATCACTTACTTGTTGGTGATGAGTTCCTGATGCTTTAGCCGCCATTCGCCGCAAAGTGGATCGTTGCCTATTGTGGGGACGATTGCATGGACCGGACGTTGGCCGTTTAGGGCGCAGCCGAAGGAAACATAGCGATTATGCAAAGTGGATCGTTGCCTATTGTGGGGACGATTGCATGGACCATAAAAGATATGCGGAATTCGATTGTCTGGAAATCTCAAAACTCACGAGGGAAAGGAGAAGGACGTGAAAAAGTTTTTCACTCGCACCAGTTTCATCGCCCTCTCTGCGCTCTCGCTTGTTTGGGGAATTCCCGGACAGGCGCGTGCGGCGGATGGCGGATGTGCTGGACGAACATTGATCCAGCGCAAAACTCACGGACGCGATGTCGCGGGCTTTGTCGCCGCCTTCATCGGCCGGATCACCGGCAGCGATCGCACGACTTCGTGCGTCGAGCTGAAGCCGTTCACCTCGCCGGCGTTGAAGCCGATCAGCATGGAAATGCCGATCCTTCCCGCGCCGCCGAAGGTGCGGTTTTCGCACCCGTTGCCGAAATTGGCCGACTTGGGACTTCCGATGTCCCTGCCGACCATCGAGCGCCGCTATGAAGTGGTGCTTACGATTCAGGCCGCGACGGCACAGGCGAACGGCATCGTGCCGGGAACCTTTCCCGCCAATTATCTGGAAAACCAGAAAAAGGACGGGACGTGGAAGAAGCGGCAGAGAATTATCGCAAAGGTAAGCGAAGCGAATGAAGGATTGGTGTGCCAGCTTTTCCTGAAGCATGCGCCTGCGAAGAACTCGGCTGTAGCCGTTGACTTTCAGAACGGCAACAGCATCGAGGTCGCGAGCAACATGTTGCAGGGAAAAAAGGCCCTTGCCGTCATTCCGCCGGAGCCCAAGAAAGACCATTACCAGGCTCTTGCGGACGCTTATCGCGTGAAGCCGCCGTTCCTGCTCACGGCCCTGCGGGGATTCATACTGCCGACCGGGGCGCCCACCGCAATCGGATGGGCGGCCATGGGTCCCTTTGGTGCCCTCATGCCGGCCGCATCGTTCGTTCAGGGGATTGCGATGAGAAAGATCGCAGCCAATGATCGGACGCTCGCGGCCGCGCAGCATCCATCACTGCACACGGAATATGTGCTCGCCAATCAGGAAAACAAGATCGGCGCGCAGGACACGAGGATCAGGACGCTGGAGTTGCAGCTGCAAGCTCTGCAAAAGGAGCTGGCTTCACTCCGGCAAACCGCAACCGTCAAAACCGCGGCGACAGCCGACCAGAGGAGAAAGTAATATGTTTTCGAAAAAGATCGCGGCGGCATCCGTCGCCGCATTGATGATGATGTTTTTTTTGCCCGCCTTCGCGCAGGAGAATCGGAGTGCGGCAGCAGCGGCGACTACCACCAAACCGAACGCCTGTGGGTATATTGAACGATGGCACGTGAGAACCATTTCCGTGCCGTCGACTTGCACCCTGGGGCCGATCGACTACGACCGGATCGCGGAAGCGGCTGCATCCCGTATTCAACTGCCGTCGCCGCAGCCGCCGGTGCAAGCACCGCCTCCGCAACCGCCAGTCGTGGCCCAGGCGCCGCCGCAGCAGCCATGCTGCGCCCCGCAGGGACCAAGCGCATTCGACGATTACATGAAACTATTGATCGCCGAAAAGACGCAACAGATGCATGCGCCTCCGCCGCAAATCGATTTGACGCCCGTATTGCAGCGGTTGGATGAATCGAATCGCATCGCCCGCAGTACGAACCGGTGGATGAAAATCACGGCCGTCGGCGTATGGGTGGGGGATGTGGAGCAGGGATTCGCGATCCGTCAGTTGTATCACATCAACAACAATCTGAAGGTCGTGAATAACCGGCTCGGCGGAATCGACAACACCCTAGTCGGCGTCCGGACCGACATCCAAAACAACACCAACCAGCTGGTGAATGGTATGGGAAGTTACACCTACACCATGCAGGACGGTTTCAGTGGCCTTGCGGCCGGAATCCAAAACCTGCAACAAACGAACCAGCAGGGGTTTGGGCAGGTTGCGGGAGCCGTACAGAGCGGTACGGCGCAAACCGTGGGCGCAATCAGAGATGGCACGGCGCAGACAACCGGTCAAATCCAACAGACCGGCAACATGTTGAACGGCACGATCCAGCAGACCGGCAACCAGCTGAACGGTCAAATCCAGCAGACCGGCAACATGTTGAACAGCACGATCCAGCAGACCGGCAACCAGCTGAACGGTCAAATCCAGCAGACCGGCAACATGTTGAACAGCACGGTTAATGCCGGCACCTCTGCAGTAACCAACGCCATTGCGAATATCAAGCCGCCGCAGGTGAGCGTTTCGCAAACCAACACCAATAATGCAGAAGGCGGCGCAGGAGGCGCAGGCGGTTCCGGCGGCAGCGGAGGGTCAGCTCCTCCGGTTACAGTAAATGGCGCTGGGGCGAGTATTACCGGCTCCGGAAATGGCAGCTCCAGTTCCGGCATTACTGGTTCAGGCAATGGCGCCGGCGGCAGTGCCAGTTCGAGTGCTACCGGCGGCAGTGCTACCGGCGGTTCCTCCAGCTCGAGTTCGAGTTCAGATAGTTCGAGTTCCTCGAGCTCCAGCTCCAGCTCCAGTGCTGCAGGCGGGAACTAAGACTCTCCTACCATCAAGCAGTTCAGCTCTTTCCAGGCTCCCGATCGGGAGCCTTTTTTTTGCCCATCACGGCGGTTTGTTTTATAATCTAAATATCTCATGATAGCTAAGCGTGCAGTATTCGCGGCCTCCATAGCGCTTGTATCGTTTATTTTTATTTATTCTGTTGCAGCAGCTGGTGCGCCCACAATAATCATTGGGACCGCCTCCGGTCAAGCAGGATCGAGCGTCGTTTTGCCGGTAAATTTTGCAAGCGGCACGACGGACGTGAGCGCCTTGCAATTCGACATCACGCTTCCCACGGGCATTTCATATGTTTCCATCGCGACCGGCACGGTGGCTATAGCCGCTAATAAGGATGTCATGGCTGCGGCCATTTCTGGCGGTATGCGTGTGCTCGTCGCTGGCTTGAACCAGACGCCGATAGGCACCGGTCTGCTTGCGAATATTACTTTGAACGCTTCAAACACCATCCCCTTGGGGCAATATACCTTAGCGCCCATAAATATCGTCTTTTCCGATCCGAATGCTATAGAGGTGGTATCCAGCAGCCAATCGGGCAGTATTACGGTTACGACCGCAAGTAGTCCTTCTTCCGCCGATACGACGCCACCGACTATTTCAATAATACTTCCTTTGCCGGGCACTACTGTTTCTTCCTCCGTCACGGTCACGGGCACCGCGGCGGACAACGTGGCCGTCGCTGCCGTCGGGCTCTCCATCGACGGCGGATCCTATCAACCGGCGAATGGCACCTCGAGCTGGAGCTACGTGATCCCTTCGCTGAACCCCGGCTCCCACACG
>JAGWKM010000137.1 GCA_028865305.1 Patescibacteria group bacterium
AACATGGCAGCCGATCAATGCTTTCGCCGTCGGCAAGAAATACAACGGTGTTATAGGTTCGGCAACGCTTACCGTTTCACGGACGGGCATAGTCGTAGATAGCGTAACCGCGAAAGACACGCTCACACTTCCTTCAATCGGTCAGTTTCCCGTAGGCACGGAAATCATTATTTACGACGGCACGGGCAACGGCGGGGATTCTATTTATGTAACGGGCGGGAAGACGGGCGGCAAACAGGATTCCATCAATGCAAGCGTTACCGTGTTAGGTATCAATACTGCATGGGGCAGCGTTTCATTCATCGCCGTTCCGGGTAATACGAACGGCATCGCGGCGGGCATCAAATCCAATGGTTGGATAAAGAAATAAATGCGGCTTTTGCAATCAGACCTTTCGGCGCACATACGGCAAAACGGCGCGGGCTGGATTGCAAAATATGCCCGTTATAAAGACGACGATCCCAACGCGCCATGGTTTCAGCGCGTGAAAGATGTAACGACGGGGAAAGATAGGATCGTATTGTTCAAAGCATTCACGCCGCCATCGCAGTCCAATTTACGGCAGTTGATAAAGCAGCAGTTAGGGGTCGAGCCGCCGGAAGGGGATGATATTATGCTGGATATTATAACGACGCAGCACGTCGATAATTATAAAGACCAGAATATCATCGAAGGCGGATCAAAAGGAACATATAACGGCGTGGTGATGGATACGCACAACCTGCGCGAAGTCGATAATATCATTGCGCACAATTTAGGGATATGGGCTATTACATTACCGGACGGCGTTCCGGCATGGGTTGGGGCAAGTCAGTTCCATTGCGAGGACGAGCAGAATAAATCGTTATTACGGCGCGCGCAGCGCGGGTTCATCCCCTCTCGTTCGATAGGGATGTTTGTCAACAGGTATGAGATAGACCAAGACACCGAAATACAGAAGCTCTTGGAGTGGGAGATATACGAATACAGCTATTGTGCCGTGCCTGTTAATCCTTATTGCACGACGGGCAAGGCGATGCTGCAAAAAGCCGAAGCGGAAAATTTACAAGCCGCGATCAAAGCGGGCGTGATAACGGAGAACGATGACGCGGTGCATAAGCACAACGGAACGGCGGCGGTAAAGCATTTTATTCCGAAAGAAATACGGTCTGTGGCTCAAAAAGCTGCGCCGGAAAAAGATTTTAATTCACAGTTATTCAACATTTTATCGAAACATTTAATCACTTATTCTGATAGTACAATGAAAGATAATAAAGAGTTTTTTCAGTCGATCAAAACCATGCCGGGCGCAACGGAAGAGCTGAAGGCATGGGCAGACGCGCAGATAAAAGGCGAAGGTATGTCTGAAGCGCACATGGCAAAAGTGAACGAAGCTATCGGACACGCCGAAGATGCTATTTCGTGCGCGCACAAAGCAATGACCGCGCACAAGGAAGCCGAAGGGCACATGGATGCCTTTCATAAGGCGGCAAAAAAGGCGCACAAGGCATTGAAGGCGATCAAAGGCGAAAAGGGGTCAAACGATAAAGACCCTGATAACGACGGTGATAATGATGAAGAGAAATCGTTGTCGGAGATCATAGCGGAAAAGTCCCAGACAAAATCCATTGAATTGGAGCTTGCCGAGACCAGAAAATCCGTTGCGGAATTAACAAAGCTCGTCGCATCGCTCAAACCGACGAAAGTGGAAACATTATAATTTATTCAATCGCTTCTACCAGAGCATCATATTTCATCTCTGAAAAAGCAAAATGGAAAATCCAATTATCCAAGAGTTGTTAAGCAAGACTGCTGGCATGGCTACCGATGCGGCTGTGTCGGCAAAGTCCGTGAATGAAGCGTTACGCAAAGCAACGGCATGGGAAGAAACCCACAATCCGGAAGCTCCGGCGAAATATAGTTTTCGCGCGGAAGCGGAAGACTATGCGAACGATATACAAGCATCACTTCACAATCCGGCGGGCTACGAAAGTATCCGTAAACAGCAAGACCGAAAGGCAAAATCGGTGCTTGACGGCTGGGTGCGTGAGAATAATACCAAATTTGGCAAATCATTGAAGCTCGGCGCGGGATTTGATCCTGCTAACGCTGAATCGATGACTTCATTGAGTGATGCTTTTGCAGGCGCGTTTACGCGCGGCAATGTAGGGCAAGCAATGATAAACCGTATCAAAGCCCCTGTTACTTCGACAGGTATTTCGACGACGACGGGTTTAGTGCCTTATGCGTTGGATGATCTTGCGAAGGTGTTTGTGCCGTTCCTTTACCCGCTCAGACAAGCAACGCCGCGCATTGTGGTGGGCGGTACGCAATATAATTACAAGGTAATTTCCGGGTTGAACCCAAGCACGGGTTTTTCATTCGTGCAAGAAGCGACGGCAAGTTCAAGCGGGCGTGCTCCGGCGTTGACGGTAACGACGAGCCAACAGACGGCATTGTTCAAGCTGTTTGGCGTTGAGAACTTCCTTACTGTGGTGGAGAAGTTCGGCACGCGTTCAAAGATCGACGGCGCGGATTTCAACGCGGATATGCTTCAGTATTTCCTCTGCTTACAAGCGGAAATGATTGAAGGCGATTGGACGATGTTAGGCGCGAATGGCGGAACGGGCGCGGCGGTATTAGGCGCGCCATCGGCAGCACCGGCGGCGGCAAGCACGCAATTTACGGGCGGCTCGCTTACGGCTTCGACGCATTATTACATCAAAGTAAGCGCATTGAATCTGCAAGGCGTAAAGATCGGCGCGCAGGGTAATAACGGCACGAACGATGCGACTGGCGAATCAACTCCGTCGGCGGAATTAG
>JAGWKM010000032.1 GCA_028865305.1 Patescibacteria group bacterium
CAGGAAAACGACATCGAAATCGCGAGGGTCGAATCGTGAAATGCCCGCACTGTGGCCGCGAGATCGAGACTCAGCAGAAACGCGCTGCTGAGTCTCGGTGGGCCGGGATGACCAAGGCCGAGCGCGCCGCCGAAATGTCCCGCGTCCGAAAGCTCGGAGTGAAGCGGGCGAAAACCAAGGCGCGTGGTCTGCGGTGATTTCTTGGAACAAAACGGAAACCTTGGAAGGTTCGACAAGATCATAATGAATCCACCGTTTTCCGATGGTGCGGACATTAAACACATTTTGCACGCACGCACGTTTCTTAATCCTGGCGGCCTGCTGGTTGCGATCTGTGCCAATGGACCGCGCCAGCAAGAGGCCTTAAAACCGATTGCGGAGTCTTGGGAAGATTTGCCGGCGGGATCGTTTAAAGAATCCGGCACTGGTGTTAATGCGGCATTGCTGACAATCAAAGGTTAATTAACAGCCATGAACTTTAGCCCACCCTTTTCCGGTCCAGCCTTTGCACGGATCATCCGCCGTGTTTCCGGTCTGGTGGGGGTGGGCGATTTTTGAAAGGGAAGAAAAATGAAAACGAACTACACCGCTGAAATCGAAGGCCGCCCGGAAACCAGAGTGGACGCTGACTACGGCGTCACCGGCGGCGAATCCACAACGCATCGCGACCTCGCTGAACGCGCCGCCATTTCGGCGGCCATGACGTTGGCCGAAGAAAAGGCCGATGGGTGGCAGGCCGGAGACGGAAAAGACGAATGGCTGGCCGACACCGAAACCGGCGAAAAAAGTCACACCATCCGCGTGGACCTCAAGGGAAAAGCGTGGGGTGAAAGCTGGACCGGCACTGTCACCGTGGATGGAAAACGCTTCGCCGTTTCCGTTCGATGAAAACCTCGAAAATCCAACTGGAGCGCCACCGAGAAAGGACAAAAATGATCTTTACAGTGAAGTGCGCAAATTGCGGGTGCGCAAATGAGGTTAATCCGGCGGCTATGCTTGGATCAATCAAATCGGCGCGAAAATCGGCGGCGGCGCGGCGGAACGTCAAACGGCCGTGCGGTCCTGGGAAAAAACGCGGATGGCCAAAGGGAAAGCCGCGCAAAGTGATTGCGGCCGAACCGCCGGCAGTGTAGCCTTGGGAATGAGCTGGAAAAATGCGGTGGTTATGGCAGAGAAAATTTTATCGGAGAATGAGCCTGGAATGGTCCGGCTGATTATACGGGCCTTGGAACGGGGGTTGCGTCGAGGCGACAAGCGACGTGCGCAAACAGGTGCGCAAATTGGCTCGCACTCGCGGGCGCAAATTAGACCGAAATAATTTAGCGGCAATCAAGCCGCGAACCCCGGCGGGGTTACGCATGAAAGAACAGCATGAGCTATGAAAACACAAATCGAGATCGAAACGGGCGCAACAGCGCGCCAAGTTCCAAGATTCCAACCGACGCTGCCTGATATGCGAGTGTCGCGTCACGGTGCCATATCCCTGCTTACACCGCTCACCAATGCGGCCTGCCTGTGGATTGAGGCGAACATGACGCTGGACGATTGGCAGAGGCTATCTGGTTCCGTGGCCATCGAATCCAGGTGGCAGGACGAAATGACGCTGGCAATGCGGCGGGATGGGCTGCTTATCGAGTAAACGAAACAACATTCAACTCTTTTTTTAACCATGAAATCACTCTTAAAACAATTCTCGGACTTCAAAACGGAGTTTGAAATCTGCAAAGAATGTGAACGGATGGAATGGCCGCAAAACAGTCAGCCGCGCTACGGCATAAACGGAGAAACTCTATGCTGGTCGCACGCGCACTTGACAGTAAAACCCAATACGCCGAACGCCGCCCGATGAGCCACGTCGGACTAATGACTTTATGCAACCAGAAACTCGAAGCGATAAAATGAAGGCGCAATCCGACGTTGGCTCCGGCGGGCTTGTTCGGCGGATGCCACGATGGAAACGATGGACAATCTTTTGGCTACTCGCGCCGTTTGTCGGGCTTATGGTGCTGCCCAAAATGCTGATGGATATAGCTGAAGAATGGAATTTTTGGGCGCAAGAAATCGGAAAATGGTGGAGGAAGCTATAATCCGCCGAACAGTTAATTAAACCCACCCAGTTGGCATAATAGCATGAAAACTCAATCAACCATTGACCTGACAAAAGTTCACCCCATCAAAACGATGGTCACGGGTGCGCAAATGCAGTCCATCATTGACAAGGGGGCGCATTTGGTGACTCGAAAATATGACGGCCAGCTCGCCGCAATCGAAATCGGCAATGCGGTCATTCTGGCCGAGTTCATGGGTGCGCAAATATCAGGCCGTCATTACACCGATGAGGACCGCGAAATGTTCAGTCGTCAGGAAACCGGCTGGTACGCGGCCATAACCGTGGCTGAATTCAATAGTAAAGACGTGTTGAACGAATCAACATCCGCCAGATGGCAATTGCTGCACGCTGTTGCCATGCTGTTCCCGCCGAACGTGATTCTGCCTGACATTGTTCCAGACGTTGACAAATGCCTCGCTGCGGGCGCGGAGGGAGTTGTGGCGATGGCATGGAACGATCCTTGGGGCGCAATGGCGTGCGTCAAGTTATATTGGGAAGGCGTTGTGCGCGTCAGCCTGTTCAATGGAGGTGCGCAATCGGTGTTCATCGAGGATGCCGAAACAGGATCGGCACGCGGCAAGATAAACCTGCATTCGCGCTGCGACAGGGTTCGGATTGGTTCGCTGTTAAAAATACGCGGATTGAGCCTCACCGATAACGGCAAGGTGCGCGAACCTCGATTAGACGACGATTCTCCAACAAGCTGGTTGGTTAAATACTAAGGTGCGCAAACCGGCAAGTAAACTTCAAGCCTGCAAGTAAATATCAGGTGCGCAAAAAGGATGCCGGGATGTGCGGTTTGTAATCAAGTTAGAATCACCGTCATCCGGGATTCCCGCGAATAGTTCTGGCCGCATCCGGCATCCAATAAGGGGGCGCAATCAACCGTAAAAATGAAACCGCCGCCGTGAGAAAGATAGCACGGCGGCGGTGAACCAGGAGCAAACAACCAACCGACAGACAAATCAAACTTTTGCGTTCAATTGTTTCAACGCAGAGGCAACACCCAGGGCAATTTGGTCGGAAACACTTAGCGGCTTTCTGGCTTCAGCCAATTTATCGGCTGCATTCGCCGCCTTCACTTCCGAATCAATTTTGGTGATGGCGTCCTTGCTCTCCGGCGTGCCGTCGTCCACGACCGCCATATTGAACATGACCAGCTTGGCGATCAACTGCTTGTCCGCCTCGCGGGTGACGCCCTTGATGGCTTTGGCTTCGGGCGCAATCTCGAACCGATGACCCTTTGGAACCTGTAGTTTGTGCTCGAAGTTTGAGGCGTCTTCGTCAAGCTTGAGATTCAGTTCGGGTGCGTTGTGAAAACTGCATTGGGCAACGAATTTCATAGTTGTATAACAGTGTTGGTTAAAAGTTACGACGGTGTTCAGAATGACGGCGTGCCTGTCAGGATCGCGCCCCCTGTAAAATTGGTAACAGTGCCGCCAGTCGTATAAACCACATAGATGTAGCGCGGCTGGTCAATGATGTTGAACCCGATTTCAACAGTCTTGTTGCCGTTCAAAGTAATCGCACCGGAATTGGTGAAAGGCAGAGGTGCCAAATAAGGCGTCACGAATCCGCCAGATGCAGCCACCGGGGTTGTCAACGTTCCAGGAAGCAAAACGGCATTCGCCACAACATTACTGCCGCCGTAGGACCACCAGTTAGTGATAGAATCGGCTGTCGTAGAACTGATAAGTGCATAATTGGAAAGCGCCGTCAGGTTGGTGGTGTCCGAAGACGTGTAAATCTGCGCCGTCAAAGTGCCGCCGGTTGTGCCGGTGTTGGTCACGGTCATAAAATCCACCTTGACACGGCCAAGCAACTTGACGTGATCCACCGGCCCATTGGTGACAATTCCCGATGCCGCCGTGAAGTTTTGGGGTGCGGCCAGAACGTAGGTTCGCGTGGCGGAAAAAACGTCCTGAACTTGCGCCTGAGAAACATTGGCGATAGCGAGTCCGGCCAGAACGGCGAGAATTTTAGTAGCGAATTTCATATTTTGTTCAGTTGAAATTGATTTCTGTTTTTTTTGATTAGCTCAACGCGGCCAGAGAATCGCTTGACCGGCAGAACGCCTGATTGTGCCGCAAGGCAAAGTCAATGTAGGTGTTGATGTTCAGCCAGTATTTGTCCTGGTTGGCTTGGCTGATGGTGTCCAGCACAACCGCTAGACCACCCCATTGCGCCATCACCAGATGTTTGAAAGCGCCAGCGAGAATCACGTCGCCGGGAACCTGCTGGCTGTCCCATGCCGGACGGCCATTCACTTCGTCGTCATCACCCCAGACCGGCTCGGCGGCAACGGTGGTGGCACCGATAAGCAGCTTGGCCACCGTCTTGAGCATTCCGCGTGATGCTGAAGTGGTTATGTAAGAAATTTCATCGGGCACGTTGGCCTTGCGGATGGCCGTTTCCATCGCCACCGCGTTTTTGAATGCGTTGGCGGCGCTACCGGCAAACGCAACGGACTGAATCAATTGGTTAAGAACTCCGAGCGGCTCGTCGCCAGCGCCCTGGCCGTTCAGGCCGAGAGCGTCAATTTTCAGCGCAATCACCGCCATGTGGTCGGCCATGACCATCGCCTCGAAATCGGGCGTGGTCTGCAACAGTGCGAGCCTGCTGTATTTCTGGCTGGAACCAACACGATGAGCGGACAGTTTGATCTGGCCGAGAACCTGGTCGTATTGAACCAATGCCCCACCTTCGGCGAGCGATTGGGCGGTCGTTGGCGATTCCTGGCGTGGAAGCACAATCGGCGAGCCAAGCAGACCGGAAAGAACAGTCATGCCGGCGCGTGAAAGAGCTGGAAAATTGCGGAGCAACTCAATGGTCGGGAATTCGTATTGCGGGGCAATCAAAGCGCCAGCCGTGGCAAAATCACCAGCCAGAGAATCGCGGCCAAGACGTTCCACGCGGGTATTGCTGCGAACGCCGGAGGGCATGTTCCAAGGCAACTGCATTCCTTCGGGCAAACTGGCCGCGCCACCGGGGAATTCGTCGGCGATCTTGCGCAGTTCCGTATTTGCTTCGGCTTCCGCGCCGTCGGTCAAAATGAAGCAGCTCGACCGCTGATTTTTGTCGGCGGCTTTGATGCCTTCGCGCATGATGCGGCCCAGCGAGCAACGATTGGCAACAGATTTGTCCAGGTTCGCGGCTTCCATTGGGTTTTTCGCCGGCTTGGAATCGCGGATGACATCGTTGGAACGGTTTTTGAAATCGCTGCGGATTTCCGAGTCCGACCGGGATTCATCGCTGAACGCCGATTGCAAAGCTTCCTGCTCAAACGAGCGGATGCGTTCGCCAACGGTCGTCACTTCGCCGGGTTTGCCGTAGAAGTTCGACCCCTTTTCCTTGACAAAATCGTTTGCCAGCGCCCGGATTTCCTTGACCAGCGCGGCGCGTTTGCCGGATTTGCCGTCGAATTCGGAAATGACGGCCGCCCGCGTGGATTTCTCCGCAGCGGCGCGGGTCTCGGTTTCGATTTGAGCCACCAGTTCCGGGGCTTCGGTTTTAAGTTCGGCTACAGATTTGGCCATAATCGGATTTTGTAAATTGTTTCGTGCGGACTTTTCCGCTTCTGCTATTTTTTCCAAGTCAACCGCAGTCCGGGTTTCCGGTACTGCCTCCGTGCGTTCGTCGGACGTGTCCACGCCGAACTTTTTGCAGGCCGCTTTGATCTTGGATTTAACTTTGGCGAGGTTTTCCGGCGAGTATTTGTCGGCGTTTTTAGTCTTATTGATGTAGTCCCAAGCCGCTTTGGCGTGTTCCTTAGTGTCAATCGGGTAACGGGCTTTGCCGTCCTTTTGGTAGCCGGGATCGGCGTATTTGACGTTCCCGTATGGCTTTTTGTCGTCTTTACGAATCAGCCGGCCATCGTGCGTAAGTCCACGGTCAACCGCCTCGAAAGTGGTTTTGGGTTCAACTTCGGTGGCGTCCCCAAGCGTTACGTCCTTGCCGTCGTAAGTGAAGTCCACGGCATGATAAGTTCCGCTCCATGCCGGCGATGAAACAATCGCCTGATAATCATCATCATCGCCATCGCCAACGATTTGGTGAATATCATGCACCTGAAAATCCGAGCGCACGTTTCCGTTGTCGGACTTCGATTTGAACCGTTTATCGTTGTCAAGTGCGACCGCCACTTTGTTTCTCAAATCATTGTGTGAAATCATAGTTTCTCCTTCGCTGGTTTTGGCTCGAAACATCCGTTCGGAGTTTCCGCGTTCGGAATCTTCCGCCGGCGTTTCCGCGTCCGCGCAGTCCGGGCACATAAAATTGTCGTCAAGTTCGCTGCGACCAAAAATGTCGCCGCACCGGATGCAATGACATTCCCGGTTTTTTGAACGCCCTTCCTGCGCCGTCGGGTCGGCTGGAACAGAAGTGTTGGACAGCTCCAAACCCTCCCAGGCAAAGCGATGCCCGATTCGTCCATCCTCCAAGGGAACGGGGCCGAGATATTTGGTGTGACGATAACCGATGGAAAAATTAGGGCGGCTGCCGGATCGAACCTGTTTGCAGCGCGTCTTGGAAAGCTTGGTAAGATTATCGAAAACGACAACGCCGCGAGTGGCCTTGTCATCGCTCAAAGCGGCTGTTTTGATGTACCCTAAGTGCCGGTTGTCCTGATGTTCGTCCAACAAAGCCGCCCGGTTTTCTCCGGTGAACCGGCTCAGGTCCACGTCACCTTCATTGTGGCTCAGGACTTCGACGTATTTCTCGCCTTCCTTCGCAATGCCCAAGCGTTCGTGTTCTTTTTTGGCGCGTTGTTCAGCCGGGAACTCGCTGGACATGCGGACCTCGAAGGTGTTTTCATCCGAAAAATTGTCCTTGTTGGCTCGAAAATAACGGTAGTTTGTGACTCCATCAGTGCGTGCCATTTCCACAGGCGTTGACTTCTCATCCTTGGTGTTGGCGTAAAGCGCCTTCAGTTGCGCATCGGCTTCGGCTTTGGTTGCGTGCGTTCCAAAAACTTTTCCCGGATGTTTCCCGCCCGATTCTTCGACGACTTCAAACTTGTCGTCTTTTTTTTCGATTTTCCACGGCATATCGAAAATGCCTCAAAGTCAAACGGCAACGGCGCGGGAGTTCGGCCATTGGAAAACCAACGTTCCTGACCTTACCCGCCGCGCCGCGCCTAAATCATTGCTCAGGCCGAATAATTCCTGTCCACCAGCACAAATTCGTAGCTCAACCCGCCTTGTTCCAAGCCGCCCTGGTCCAGCCGCAACAAAACATCGTCGGCATCCGGGTTTGGCTTTAAACTGCAATTCAATCCCTTGCGAATATATTTCCTTTGAACGGACGGAATCGGGTCCGCCATAAATTTGCATCCCGGCACAATCAGCTTCGGCGATTGACCTGAGTTCAATTCCCAATTGTCAATGATTCGTTCGTAGCGGCAATCCACCGTCAACGGGACGCCCTGCGGAATAAAGAGCGTCAGGGTAGCGCCCCCGGAGTTATCGTCGCCCTTGAGCATGGTCTGATAATCCGTTGCGTTCTGAGCGTGCTCGGAAAATGGATTGCTCATTGCATCAGTGCTCGCCATTCCGGCTCATCTCAATAAGGCTGCGTGTAGTTTCATCAATCTGCCCGCGCTTCCGGGCTGTCGGACGAGCGACCTTCGATTTCGGCGTCGGCTGTGCCGATCCACCATCGGCCAAACCGGACGGTTCTGGTTTTTCAGTTCCCGGCGGCAATGCGCCGCCCTTGGAAATCATCGGGTTCGCGGCCATCTCATGCGCATAAGGAAGACCGGCCTTATCCAATTCCTTCATCTCCTGTTCAAGTACCGCCTTGAGTTCGGAGAACTTCATCCCGTTTTCGAGCCGGTCCTGAACCTGTTGCCGCGTCAGATGGCCGGCTTCGGAACCCAAAATCAAAGTCTGCATCTCGACCAGAGGATTGATGAACGGCCAGTTCTGACCCTTGAACCTGGCTGCGTCCACATATTCTTCAAGCCGCGTAATCAGAATTTCTTGACCGCGCTTCTCGAAGTAACCGGATTTGATGGAAGATTTAAGGGCATCTCGAAACAGTCGGCGAAGGTCTTCAATCAATGATTTCTGGCGTACCCGCATGTTGCGCTGAAACGCCTGCTGGCTCATCAACCCGGCAATGAATCCGAGATTCTGGTAATCGCCGGTCACTTGCTGGTATGAACCAACAGTGGCGGTCGAAACATCTCGAAGGTTGTCCAGCCTGAAATCGTGCGCGGCTTCAATCGGAAATTTCGGGTCTGCCCATTTCAGACTCATCCCCGGAGGCATCTTCTCGCGGCTGGCGGGGGAGACTCTCGTTACCGGCGTTCCAACTCCCTGCTGTGTTTGTACCGGATTTTTCCCAGTATCTGTAGAGCCTACGCCGCCGTTCAGCCGGTAGTTATCGATCAATTCTCGGATTTCAGACGGCAATTCCATCCCCGTCGCCACCGCTTCTTCAATCCACCACGGCTTGCTGGCGCTGGCTATGCTCGATAAGGTCAGACTTTTATCGTACTGATGAATGCGCCAGAGCGGCAGGATCGTCGCATCCAATTCCGTCATGCCGATGTCCTGCTCCGGTCGCATCCGCAGGTTGCTGAACTCGATTATTTCGGTGGCGGGTATTTGAACTCGAAACGCCTGCGCCTTTCCGTTTTGGAACACGGGAGTTTGCGAGAAAAGCTCTCCGGGATGCTTGTCCAAAATCCAGTAGGCCAAAACGTAGTCGAACTCCTTGTGATACTCGCGGCTCGCCCGAATCGGGTTTCCGGCTCCGAACATTCCGTCTTTGCCTGATGTTCCGGTGAATACCTCCTGCAACCTGTCCTGCTCCAAAAACCGAACGGCAAAACCGAACTCGCTTGGAAATCCGAAATATTCCCGGCACAGGCACGAACCAGGATGCGCCCGCGCCATCTCGACCACGCGCATTGCCTCCATAAAATCCATGCGCCGGTCTGCCGTGAAGTTTTCCTTGCGGCAAAACCGTCTCCACCACTGTTCGATGGCGGTATTGGTTTCTTCTTCCTCTTGAAAGCTGCCGTCCGCGCTTTTCTTGCCAACGGCCATTTCCAATTCAAACGGGTCGTCCCCTACCACGTTGTCCGCATAAACCCGCATCAGCCCTTTGCCGTGCGCCGTGTTGTTCACCAACGTCCGCCCGCGTGCCCGCGCCGTGTACGTCGCGGGGAACATCTCCGTGTTCGGCGACAGGTAGCTTCCCTTGAAGTCCGCCGTGAAATTGTCCGCTGATGCCGCGTCAAATGAGCGGTTCATCTTTTCCGCCAGCGACCGGAATTGCTGGAAATCCCGGATGTCCTGTGCCCGAACTCGCATAGCGTCTTCGGGATAAGGTGCGCGAAGCGCCAGCCCGGTTCCTGCGGCTTTTACGCCATTCGACCGCGCTATTTCAAATGAAAGTTTCATGGATCAACCAATCGCAAAAATCGCTTCCTGAACATTGCCGGGATTCTGGCCGTTCCTTGCCCGTTCCTGCTGGATTTCCAGAATGCGAACGGATTTCCAGTATTTGATGTCCGCCAGAATCTTGGCCTCATCCTGAATCCTGAATCGGCTTCGCAAATCCTCCGTTTCGGCGAATTTGAGCTTGATAAGCGAACGGTAAGTGTCGTTAAGCAGCGCCAGATTGGTTTGGGCCTCCGTCAAAACCGGCGCAGTTGCCAAGCCATCCGCCAAATCGTCCTGAAGTTGGAAGTCTGGCCGGACATAAATCTGATGTTTCTCGCCGGCTGCATTGAACACTTCCTCGCTCAAAACGTATGTTCCCGCCGCCAATCCAGCGCAGAAATTAGGGACATTGAAAACGTGGTATTGACTTGTGGTATCAGGGGTCGAGACGGCTTCGGCAACCTTGGTGGCTCCGGTTGCGGTGTTTTCCGTGACAGTCAACCGGACAGCCCAACCATCGCTCGGAAGATAATCCGGCAGGTTGCGCTGGAAAAGAAGCGTATCGCCGACCGTAAAATCGGCTGGTTCGCGCCATTGAATTGTTTCAGACATCTACAAATAGTCAAAGTCAAAAAAATCATCCGTTCTTGGCCGAATCTTCCGCCACCACATGACCCAGCAAACCGTCGGCTGCTACTCCAACGACTTGAAGAAGTCCAACGTCTCGCGGCTCTGTCCAATGCCCCGACTTATGCGTGTCCACATATTTGTTTTTTTCAATATCCAAATGCCTTGAATCCAATCCGCTGTTCCACGACCGGAATTTATTAGGCGTGTCGCGCTCGAATTCGCAATATTTTCTGGTCAATTCCGGGGACGGATTTCCGTCAATGTCCACAATCACCAGCTTGTCTTGCGGCAGGTTTTCCCATTTGACACTCGCCGTTTGCAGCAGAATCCGAACTAACTGGTCCTCAAACCAGTAATTGAGCCATCGTATTTTTTGCAGGCTCATGGCCCAGAGTTTGCCTTTGCGGTCATGCGCCCGCCAGATGCCGGGGATTTTTTCTTCAACGAATGTCTGTCCTTTATTGCCGATTCGTTTGCCGTCCGCTCCCCACATGAGCCGCCATGTGCTCGGCAATTGAAACGGTTTATCCGGCGGCACAAGTTCAAAATGCTTGGCTGCTGCTTCCATCACCTGACTTGGCATCCAGGCGGCGTCAATAAAAACGCGGCGGCATGGAACCTTCCAATACCGTTGCTGCGCCGCCAGCAAGTCCCAAGCGGAATATGCTCCCGTCACCGATTCCACCATTCCACGGGCAAGCTGCTTTGAGTTCCCGGTCTTGTCCCAATCCCGCACTTCAAAGAATAATTTGCCGATGATTTTTTCTCCGACTTCGGCTTCCTCATCTTTGCCGCAGTCCACCGTCATTTGTCGGCAATGATAAATTTCCGGCGGATAGGACAGCTTGGCCGGATCGGTTTCGTAGCTGCCAATGAGGTAGGCTGTCTGATTTTTGCGTCGGAACAATTCATCATCCCATGTCCGAGCCGCCACTTTTTGCCACCAGATTTTGATTGGACCATAGTTGCCGTGTTCCTTCGCCGTCTTTTGCGCCTGCAATTTTTCAAGCATCATCTGGCCCCAACCGGATTGGCGCTCGAATGTCAGTCGTCGGTTTATCCATTGGGCGAAATTGAATCCGATTTTATTCAGCAACGCATTCGGGTTGGACGAAACATAGTGCGATGTTTTGTCCAGATGAATCCGCGTCTTGCCAAACTCGCCGTCGTCTAACCAGATGCCGCCGCAATGAAAGCATTGAAAATGTGTCTCGCGCAGGATCGCTGACGGAATGTAATCGCCATTCTCGTTCTTTATCAATTTGTCGTCACCGCGCTGGAATCCGGCCACGCGACATTCCGGCGATATCAGCAGCGGCCGGTTGTGCTCAATCCACGCCGAATGGTCCAGCGATGGAATGGACAGTGGAGGTGTTGGAATAAACCCATCGGTGCGCGTCATGCTCTGTTCGTCGAACGCTTTCCAGTTGAAAATATGCGGCTTGCCGCAAACTGGACAGATGACGTGCAGTTCGCCCTGGTTCGTGTTCAGATAATGACGGTCGAAATCAAATCCAGTCTCGCCGCCTTGGCTTTCAAGGAACACGATGGCATCACGGTACTGCGTTGTTCGCGCAATCATTTCCTCGATGACGCCGGTTGCACCAGTAACAAAAGCGTCTTGCATTCCGGCAAATCCAAGGTTTTTTTGCTGCAAGGTGTTCAGGTTCGCCGGCAACAGGAAAAACGTTTTATCGGGAAATTTGATCGCGCCATTGGTTAGTTGAAATCGCGCTTTGCCGGCCACATTGGAAATCGTTCTCAGCTTCTTTTGAATGCGCTCGTAGCCGAACATATCCGCCATGACGCGGGTGGTTGAAACCGTGTCTGCCACGTCGCCGCTGCCAAAGAAGATTGCCGTGTCGCCGTTACGGTTGCAGATATGGTCTGCCGCGCATATTTCCAGGGCGAAGCTTTTAAGCGTCTTGACGCCTGCCAGCAAAACAATTTCAGCCCGTGTGCGGCTGCGAACCGCCGAATCGTAAGCGGCAAAAACCGGCTTCAGGTAACGCGCCGTTTCGATGTCAAACGGCTTGCCGGCGTTGTCGTGTCCCTTGCCCATCGGCGCATCCCCTCGATTTTCCAATGCACCTCCCATGAACGTCCGCCCAATCGCGTGCAAGGCGTTGGCGATGAGATTAGGATCGGCGGTTCCGTTCATGGTTCAAAGATACGGTCTTCCGTGATAGTCAAGGTCGGCTCGATATTCCGTTGGTGATCCGGTTCGATAATCAGCAAACGTCACCGGCTTTTCGTGGCCAAGCTTGGATATTTTTTGACAGTGTTTGTTGCCGCAAATTTGTTTTCGGCGGCTTACATTTGTCCTCCGCTCAAATGGTTTTTTGCAGATTTTGCATATCGCAGTCTCGGTTTTATTTATTTTCATATCGCCTTGTAACTTTCGGAATCGTCCTCAATCTCCTGAAGCGTCTGGCCGCACGCAAATTTTACCTGCTGCAATTGGTCGTCCGTGAACTGCTTCGGGTTGAGCTTCTTCGTGAAATTCTCAAGCTTGGATTTGACGAAGGAATGATATTTCAAAATCGCGCCCGTGACAGTCATCTGCGCGTCAGCTTTTAGAATCCATCGTGCGTCCATCTCGCGTTCCATTTCGTCAGCCTCCATTTTGGCCTGCCGGGCAAGGTCAATGTCGCGCTGCATTTTGGCCGCATAAGCTTTCTGCGTAAGGGAATCTTCGACGCCGGATTTTACTTTATGTTCTTCCCACCACGGATGAGCCAACGCCATCCGCAACGAACCGTTCGACATCTTTCCCGGCATTCCCTCCTTGTTGATCGCCCTGCTGACCTGCATCGGATAAACCGCCACGCCGTAAAGTTCAGTCATCAGACGCGCGAAATCGGCTTGGCCGCAATATTCAGGCAGTTCTCCAATCGGAGTTCTAGCGGTGGGAGCATTGGCGTTCTCCGTCGCCCCTATTTTCTTCACCAAGCCGATGTCCATCAATTCCTGAAGCTCGCGGGCTGTCAGAGATTTATCATCCTTGCTGTTTGGATTCTTCCATTTTTCGTACAGGCCGCGATACCGCGATTGATAATCATCCGGGAACTTCGACAGAATGGCCTCGCGTTCGGACAGCGGCACGACCATCGACGCAGATTCATGAATTTCCGCTTTCTGGATCGCTGGAATGGATTTTCGTTTACTCAATTTGAGTTCCTTACATCGTTTATGTTAATTCCTTCCACTTTC
>JAGWKM010000138.1 GCA_028865305.1 Patescibacteria group bacterium
TCTATTCGTGGTTGACATGGTTGCAGAACGGCGGCACCGATATTACCACGTTTCTTTCGTCCACAGCACAAAGCGCCTACAATTGGGCGCTCACACAGTTGGGGTTAGGCTAATGCCCGTCGCTTATGTAGTGGTTGGCGCTGCAACCGCAATCGCGGCGCTGGTGGTGATTGCCAAATGGATCACCGATGCTTACACGTTCGCGCAACGCCTGAATGCCTTGCAGGCACAGGAAGCGGCAGGACTGACGCCGCAACAGGCATCGCAGGTTGTCAATCAAACCCTCGGCGCACCGGGCGCCAATAACAACCTGTTCGGGATACCGTTCACGCTGATTGCATGGGCGGCAATCGCCATCGTGCTTGGACCGCCTGTCATCAAGGCGATTACGGATCAAAGGGGGAGGGCATGAAAATTTTTAAAACAGAAAAATCGGCATTCAAGGCCGGTGGTGATGCGATTGCCAAATTAGCGCGTGAAGGCAAACCGAATTTTGGTATTCGTGTATTGCGCGAAGGCAACGGCTATAAAGTTGCAATAATTCCCGAAAGAGGTTTCGGAACACCATATTATTTACAATCAGCACGAAAAAACCCCCGCCGCAAAACCAAACGCGTCAAGCCGGGACGCCGCGTCACCGCACCGCGCAAGACCTATCGCAGCGCCAAAAAGCACACGCGCAAGGCGACAACCAAAAGGCTGCAACACCAATGGGAACACGCTTACGAAAGCGCGAGGAAAGAAGGCTACCGCGAAGGCGACGCTATCAAAATCGCCAATGGCGTGACAAAGCGAAATGTGAAGCCATCCGGCGAGCGCGTGAGAAAAAATCCCTTGAAACATGCCGCGCGCAAATCGACCTCTTTTGGTCGCCGCACTGATCCTCATATCATCGAAGCAATTCGCGTAGGACCGGGTAAGCGCCTGGCATTTTGGTATTTCACCGGCCATTCGTTCGAAGATAAGCGTTCCCATGCACTTATCTATGCCACCAAGAATGACGCCATGACAGCCGCGAAAACCATTCGAAATCGCGTGCCGGAAAGCATCACAGCCTTGAGGATTGTTAGGTCATGAGTGAACCAAGAAATCCCTTTGAAAATGCGGATGAAGATATTTTCGAAGAAGAGGAAGAAATCTTGGGTATTCTTGAGGAAGCGGGCGTTGACGAAAAAGACGCTGATGAAATCATTGAATTGGTGCACAAGGCACTGGAAAAAGCTTACGGGGAATAAATGGGACCGACCGTCGCCGCCGAACGCCTGTTTCGTGACTTCCATGGGCGCGAGCCTACGGAAGATGATGTTGCCCGCATTGACATGCGAGGCCCCGAAACGGTGCTTGTCATCGGTGAGCTTGATGGTCTAATCTATCGCGCGGAGGATAGTGCGGAACCGTATATCCACCGCTTTAAGAAGTCAGATCGGCCCTTACTGCTTTGTTCTTCTGACGGTCGCCAACTGTATATCCTCAAGGGTGGATATCGGTTCACAGATAGGGGGATCATCGGATGATCTTCCGCGACCTTGAGAAGGAAAGGGCTTATGTCCGAACTGATGCTTGTCAACCCGCGCCGTCGCGCGCGTAAGGCTACCCGTCGCCGCACCCGTGTCCGCCGTCACATGACGGCGCTACAGCGCAAATATTTCGGCCCCCGTCGCGCTCGCCGGCATCATCGGCGCCGCCGTGTCGAAACCCTGGCGGTCAATCCGCGTCGCCGTCATTCGCGGCGCCGTCATCATCGCCGCATTTCGCACCTGCGCCGCAATCCGCGCCGGGTGTTCGGCAGTACGCGCGGTTTCATCAATTCGACGCTGGTTCCCGCTGGTGTCGGCGCTCTCGGCGCTCTCGGGGTGGATTTGGTGATCGGATACGGTACACCCTACATGCCCGCGTCGCTGCAATCGGGAATGATGCTGAATGCAGTCAAGATTGCTGGCGCCGTTGGCGTTGGCTGGATTGCTGGCATGATCGCCGGCAAGAAATTCGGCGAAGAGGCCATGGCCGGCGCGATCACCGTCACCCTGTACGATATCGTGAAGGGTTACGCCAAATCGGCAATGCCGACACTCCCGCTCTCCGGCTATAGTATGGGATGGGTTTCGCCGGCTCCACAGCTTTCCAATATGGGAATGTATGTGGGGCAGGACAACGCCTATTCCGGAGGCATGGGAATGTATGTCGGCGAGAGTGAAGCCGAATACAACTACTAAGGAATTGGTGTACCGGTTGGAGCCGTCTTTCCGGCGCACCAATTCATAAAAGACGGCAATCAACCCGTCTAAAAATGTGAAGGGTTACAAAATGTCTAGTGCAGGACTTCCCGCAGTTCATCCCGCCGTTGCCGCCGCTGCCGCGCAAGCAGCCGCTGCCGCAACCAGTGCAATCGCTTCGCCCATTCCCACCCGGTCGCAGCTTGACCAGTACAACGTCAATCGGCAGGGATGGGAAGGGATCACCAATTCGCTGTATGACAGCGCGGCTTATGCCGCCGCTGGCACGCCGCAGTTGTCGTTCTTCAACCTTCCTCTCGGACAGGGTGTCGGCGTCGGTGGCGGCGCGAAAACGCTCTCCGATACCAACATGACATTGGCCGGTCAGATGCCTGCCAATCAGGAATTTCTCGTCCAGTCCATCGAAGTCATTTTCTATCCGTCCGTGCCGAACGTCGCGGCCGCTATGCCTGCCGCCTACGGTGCCGGTGCCGTTGCTACCAGCGTTAATGATAGCTGGCTGTTCCACCGCAGCGGCAATCTGACATTCACCATCGGCGCCAAATCGTATTTGCAGGAAGGAC
>JAGWKM010000139.1 GCA_028865305.1 Patescibacteria group bacterium
CGTATAAGTTTTGCCATCCATTTTATTTCTCAAGCGCCACCGAGGGGTTTCCTATTGTCTATTTCAAATCGCACCATGTCCGCCATGCGCGATTCTTGCAGCTTGAAACGGTTTTCGATCAATTCCTCAAGCTCGTCACGAAACTCCGCCATGTCCTCGCGTGTGACAGCATGCTTGGCATTATCCTCTCGCCAAGTAGCATCGCGGTCCCCTAATGACATCAATCTATTCCAGATTTGGTTACGCCCTTCATTACTCTCTTTGCGGACACCTGAAACAGCCGACCACAACAATGAAAACGCACCGGCACATGCGCTCGCCAACCCCCCCAATGCCACCCAGATTAGAGGAACTTCGGTCGTATCAGGTGGCGTTGTCATTAGGTTTTTAGCTATTTGAGTTTGTGCGCTTATCACCCTAAAGCACCTTCACCTGGAGTTATGTAAACAAGGGATACACCAGCATTTCCAGTGAGTGAAATCATTGACACCGTTATATTTGCGGTTGGACCAACCGTAAAAACGTGAACTTTTCCACTTCCGCCCACAATGGGCATACCGTAACCAGGTACACCAGGAGTCGGCAATGAAACAATGGCATTTCCAGCAGCGTTGCCAACTCTAATAGCCACATCTGCGCTTACACTATAAAATCTAAGCTGATTAGCTGGCGCATCTGAAACTACGTTTACCGTATTTATGGTTCCACTTACGTTGGCTACAACTGTTTTCCCTGTAGCTTGGAATGCAGTTTCAATAGCCATTAGATGATTCCCTTTCTCTCGGGCTTGCTAGTGCCGACAAGCCGACCCTTTTTCATTGGTGAGATTACCAGCGTACTATCCTTGGGCGTCTTTTTCGTCTTTGGCTTGAGTGACATCAATCGATCTCCTGCGGTCCTGTACGACGCACGGCAGAAACACCGCCACGGCAAAGAACGCAGCCATGCCCTCGCGTTCTAAAGCCGGTTGATACATGGCCCACGCCGAGAGAATAAATGTCATCAGCAAAGCCAAAATCGTCAAGACTCGCTCGGATAAGATTCTCAGCGCGACCCTGACGACCGGAATATCCGTAACCAACATGCTGTCCCCTCCTATTCGGTGGCATCTTCTTCCTCTTCCGAGAAGAACCCGGTGCCAAAGTTCTCATCGGCAATTTTCTGTTTGATCTGTTCGAGCTTCAAGGCGCGGTCAAGTACCTTCATCTTGTCTGTTAACGATGCTTCCGAATCGGCCATGACGGTTTTGAGCAATTCCTGTATGGATTTCTCAAGCTCAGGATCGACGCCTTTCGATTTCTTCGCCATCAGCGCCCTTGTCTCCGACGATGCTTGCGCGCCATTGCGCGGCCTTTAGCTGTCTCCTTATTGCCCCTCATCGCTCCGATTTTGTTCATCACCTTGTAGACAATCTTGCTATTCGGCCCGTATTCGCGCTTTAGTTTGTCCTCTAGGAATTTTGGCATCACCCGTCTCCGTTAGAATAAGCCGAAAAACCGCGCCAACTCATAGCCGCCGACGCCATATCCTAGCCACTTGGCGACGGCCCGATATTTGTGGCCGCGCGCCACCTTGCGATCAATGGCGTTCAATTCCTCGTTGAGCTTCGTGGCCGTCTGCGGATCAATCGCTTTCTCGACCGATTTGCTGTTGATTACAGACCTGATCTTAGCAACCAACTGTTCTTCCGGTATGCCGCTGCGCTTGAACGTGGTTTCAAGGTGGTTGACGACTTCCTCGGCTCCGGTCAGGGATTTTCCCGCCTCTATGCTCTTGCTTTCCTGCTGCACGATTTCGTGAATTTTTTTGTAGGCGAGGGGAAGATTCCGATCATTAAGCCAATCTCTATTGTCCATCAGCCATTTTTCCGGGTTTGGCTGGCCACGCAATTCGTCCAAGGCATGACGATAGGCCATGCGCTCGACCATCGCCTTATTACCGCGAAGAAGCTGTGTTAGCTGCTGGACACCCTGCTTGGTCTTGAAAAACATGCCGGGAACCGAAGCCGGATCGGTCGCTAATTGGTTCCAGTTAAATTCCTCGCCCTTCAAAACCTTCTCACCACGTGCCGTGCGCGTCGGATACAGCGGTTCCGACAGGCGTTTGTATTCCGCGTCAGCCTTCGATAGCGATGGCTCCCATTGCGCAAGAGATTCCTCTAAATCATCGGCCAATGTGCCTGCCGATTGCTGGCTGATAGCATCGAATCCGGTTTCCGGTGCCCCATTGGCGCGGTCACGCAGCTTGCGAAGTGTCTCGCGCAGAACTTTTGGCGTCGAATACGAAACCCGGTTCGCGCCACGCGGCTGCACGCCCTCCAAATCAGACAGAATTCCGCGTAGATCGCGGATTGTGGCGCTCGATTCCTGCTTTTCTGAATCTGTGACAATGCGGGCCTTGATCTTGGCAAGAAAGCTGCTGCCGGATGGCGACGCTTGCCACGGCTGACCGGCGGCGAATTTATCCGCCATTTTCTTATCGGCCTGCATATAGGCGATATTGGCCGCGCGCGAACGCTGTGCCTTCAACTGATCGACACGCAGCTTGATTTCTCGCTGCATAATCTCGCCGCGCGCCGAAGCTTCTAGCGGCGCTACCTTTTCCTCGGCGGCGATGTTTTTGGCAACCGCCGATCCTTGGCGTTGCACTTCTTGGCGAGCCGCCGCTAATGCTTCGTGACTAAGCTCACCGCTTGCGAGACGCTCGCCCAATTTGCCGATGTGGGTCGCGGCGGTAGCGGCTTTAGCTGTTTTAACGGCTTTCAACCCAAGTCCAGGAGAGAGAAATTCTCC
>JAGWKM010000140.1 GCA_028865305.1 Patescibacteria group bacterium
TTGTATTACTTATGGGCTTGTGCGCGTGCTCAACGGTGCCGCTCTCAGTCCCGGTTCTGACGCCAGCCCGACTTCCGCCGGCCAATCTGATGACGCCTGCGCGCCCGTTACATGGCGTTCGTTTGCAGCCGACGTTGCAGACGACTATGTTACCTCCCGGGAAAACTCGGCCCAATTGAACGCGCTCGAAAAGAGCGTTCGCGATCTTGCGGGGGTCCAAAATGGCGGACATTAGCTGGGATTTGTTAAAGGAAGAATTGAGCCGGGACGAAGGCCGGTCCGCATCCCTGTATCGGGATTCTCTCGGTTATCTGACGGGTGGAGTTGGGCGATTACTCGATCCGCGGCTGGGTGGAAGATTTCGGGAGAACGAGATTGACCTCATGCTATCGAACGACGTTAATTCAGCTTATGTCCAGAATCGTGGCAAGCCGTGGTTCGAGGCAGCCGACACCGACGCAAGACGCCGGGCCTTGTTAAACATGAGGTTTCAACTGGGCGGCCGGTTAGACCGTTTCGAAAATACTCTTGCCGCGGCAACGCGGCAAGACTGGATTGACGTCGGTCGCCGCCTGCGGCAGTCCCGTTGGCATCGGGAAACACCCGAACGGGCAGATCGGATAATTCGGATGCTGGAACTTGGACAATGACATATACTTTTTACACTATTGTCGATGAAAAAGACAAAATAACCGGCTTGATAGGACGCGATGCTTTAGCCGTTTATCCTAACAAAGCTGCGGCAAAACGAGACGGTTGGATTTTTTCCCGATCCAGCGGGCTTCGCCTTCTAAAATTAACCGCTATGGAGAGTGTCTGATGATTGTTGCTGTTGTTTCCGTGGTTGCGGCAGTCTTGGTAATTGTCGTATTTTTTGCAGTCGCGTTAATCACTGCAAAAATCCTGCTGTGGGCTACGAATCGGTGGCTTTAAGGAGGCCACAGATGGGTCTGGGAACTATTATTTTCGCTTTCGCACTCGGGGTGGCTTTTACAGTTTCTGCCGCCGTGTTTGTCTCTGTGTGTCTCTGGCACTGGATTACAGGAAAGTAATATGTGGCAGTGGTTCCAAGGTCAGGCTTTTACAGGTGACGGGATCGTGTTCAAAATTCTTCGATTCCTTAACTTGATCGAGGACAAAGCCGTCAAGTTGTCTCTGACTGGCTTGCAAATGTGGGCTACTACAGTCAATAATGTGTGGATGCTGTGGGCGGCTCACGATCATGTGACGCAAGGAATGGCTATGGCGGCCAACGGTGCGGCTATGGTGGCGCATGGGGTGAAGAGGCAGCAAACTATTTCCGATCCGAACAACCCCCAGAATTTCCCGGCGGATTATCGCCCATGGGAAGGGGAAGAAGTGTGAAAATCATTTTTCCTTGGCAGCCGTTACGTACTCTCCGGTGGGCCTATTATTGGACCAGGCTGGGTCCAGCGCTGGTCTGCAAAACCATTCGCATAAGGGTTCGATTCCCTCTCTCGTCTCCAAAGAAAAAGAAGCATGAAAATTTACTATAACGAAAATGACCCGTTCGCGGCCGCGTGGCTTCGTGCGCTTTTCCCTTTGGCTAATGGGGTTCCCAACAGGATGGGCACGCTGCGTGGAGCGGGTAACGCTATCGTCCCGCAAGTCGCGGCAGAATTTATAGGGGCTTTTATGGATTGCGTTTTTTAGATCGCAGCCAAGCTATAATTTCTTTGCCGATCTGGATAATAAAATAAACGAACGAAGCGGCCGACGCCATGGCCGCTAATGTTCCACCTTCGAAAATCAACCCGGCAAATGCGACACCTCCCATAGAGATGTCGGCGATCGCACGAGGACCCCGCGGTGAAAAATGCAGGATTGAGTTCAGCAATAACATTTCAAGATATTAAGGTTTGTTAGCAGAAAAGTCAAGTCAGATTATTTTCCAATTGGTTCCATCCGAATACACAGGAACGAAGTTTGCTCCACCGCCTGCTACGATTGTACCTATACCGGCGGCGGCCGTTTGAGTGGCATCGGATACAAAAGCGAATTGTCCGGCTTTTGCTACGGCAGAAGGAAGTGTTGCAACGGTATATACTTTGGCGCCTATGGGTCCATTTACGTCCAACAGAATGAGGGGCGAGGTTGTCCCTATGCCAACTTTACCGGTCTGGTCAACGCGCAGTCGTTCTACACTATTGGTTGCTATAACATAGGAACCAAGACCGGTAACAATCGTTCCGGCGTCTACAGAAAGTAATCCGCCCAAAATGGCGTTTCCAACTCCCCACCAGCTATTTACAACACCGCTCGAATTAAATTGAAATATTTGATTTGCATTCGTTCCATCTATAATTATTCTGCCCTGTTTCAATGTCATAGTATGAGAGGACACATCAAAGAAAAAGTTACCGCTGTCTTGCGCGATTCCGGTCGATGTCATGAATGGAATCGATCCGGCGGTGAATCCCCACCCAACCGGATTGTTGACAGACATCGTACGGAATGTTGGTGTCGCCGCGACGCCAGATGCTGGCCCTGCGTAGAATGTGTTTGCCGCTTGTGTAGCTTTGGCGACGGTCAGGATTCCTGCCGAGGTGACGGGGGACCCAGTGACCGTAAACTCGGCAGGCATCGTCAAGCCAACGCTGGTTACGGTGCCTGGACCAAGGACTGTGCCGACCTGCCACCCTGTCTCCTGTCCATAGCGCAGGAAATTTCCGGCAGGGACGATAACCTGGGCTAGCGTGAATATGCTTGCGCCGTCGACAAACTGCACCGTAATCGTATGGGTCACAGAGTCTAGATTGTAGATATGG
>JAGWKM010000141.1 GCA_028865305.1 Patescibacteria group bacterium
GATGCGCTAAAACGTGGTGAGACACTTACGCCACTCGACGCGCTAAAACGCTTCGGAGTGTTCCGTCTCGGCGCTCGCATATTCGATTTGAAGAAAGCCGGTTACAATATTGAAATGCACCTCATTGAAACGCCGTCAGGGAAACACGTGGCGTCCTATTCACTTTCCAAAGTCCGCAAGGGCGAGAACTACAAGCTGGCGATATGAAAAAGGAATATGCGGCCTTTTTGGCGCGCAAGGAAATTAGTGCTCTTGCCAACGGCATTGATCCTAAGCCGATGCCTGGGGCGATGAAATCGCACCAGAAGGACGCGACCGCATTTGCGGTTAAACGCGGACGATCAGGTCTGTTTCTTGATACTGGGCTTGGGAAAACACTTTGCCAGCTTGAGTGGTGCCGACAGGTATCGCACCGCGCGTTGATCCTGACACCGCTCGCCGTGGCCAAACAAATTGAACGCGAAGCAACCCGCTTTGGATACGATGCGCGTGTAATCAAGGAACAATCGGAAGCTTCGGACGGTATAAACATCTGCAATTATGATCGTCTCTCAAAACTTAACCCCGACGCCTTTGACGCAATCAGCCTAGACGAAAGTGCCATCTTGAAATCGTTTACGGGGAAAACGAGCCGCGCGTTACGCGAGACGTTCTCAAAACATAGGTTTCGGCTTGCCGCATCCGCTACACC
This sequence comes from Patescibacteria group bacterium, assembly GCA_028865305.1. Classification (GTDB taxonomy): domain Bacteria; phylum Patescibacteriota; class Minisyncoccia; order UBA6257; family 2-01-FULL-56-20; genus REEB161. The sequence goes on from JAGWKM010000141.1 coordinate 692, forward strand.
AGCGCCGAATGATTATATGGAAATCGGCACGCATGTCGATTTTCTCTCCATCATGTCCAATGTCGAAATGCTCTCTCGGTTTTTCGTGAATGACACGTCAACCGCCTCGCAGCAATGGCGGCTCAAAGGGCACGCAGAAAGATCATTTTGGGACTGGATGGCGTCGTGGGCGTGCATGGCAGAAAGTCCCGCAGATTTTGGTTACGACGATACCGAATACCGCTTGCCACCTTACAAAATCATTAAACATCGGATCGACGGCACGATGCCAATTATCCGCGATGGTCTTTTTGCATCTGAGATAAGTGCAACCAACATTCATAAGATCAAACAGGCAACAACAGATTCGCGCGCCGACAGGATTGCAGAATTGGTCTGCGCCGATAAAGACTCATGGATTGTTTGGTGTGATCTCAACGCCGAAGCTGATGCACTAACCGCGCGTATACCGGATGCAATCGAGGTTCGCGGCTCCGATACGATTGAGAAAAAAGAAGAAAATCTAGACGCCTTTTCATCCGGTCAGGCGCGCGTGATCGTGACTAAGCCGGATATAGCTGGTCATGGGTTGAACTGGCAACATTGTGCGCGTATGGCATTTGTCGGCCGCTCATTTTCGTATGAGACTTGGTATCAGGCCGTGCGCCGGTCATGGCGCTACGGACAAAAGCGCGAACTCCAAATTCATCTGGCCGTGGCCAAAGGCGAAGATCAAATCGGCCGTGTCATTGATCGCAAGGGTGCCGATCACATGCGTATGAAAGCACAGATGGTGGCCGCAATGCGCCGCGCGCTCGGCAAAGATGTGGCAACTAAAATTCCATACAGGCCAACACACAAAGGGAAAATTCCGTCATGGCTGAAAACGTCCGCTGCCTAAACGCGGCTCACGGCGAAAACTGGACGATGTATCACGGCGATTGCGTAGACGTGATGACGCAATTACCCGAAGCGAGTGTGGATTTTTCTGTCTATAGTCCACCGTTCGGAGACTTGTTCGTTTATTCGGACTCTGCCGTCGATATGGGGAATAGCTCCAACGGCGGAGAATTTGCAGAGCACTACGCGTTCGCGGTGAATGAGATTTTTCGGCTGACTAAACCGGGTCGCCTAACGGCCGTGCACTGTTCCGATCTGCCAATGACAAAATGGAAAGAGGGCGCGGTCGGTATCAAGGATTTTTCGGGCGACATTATCCGCGCTCATATCGACGCCGGATGGGTCTATCACGGCCGGCGTACAATCTGGAAAAGTCCTGTAACCGAAATGGCGCGCACCAAACACGTCGGACTTTTATATAAGCAATTACAGTCAGATAGCAGCAAGTCTAGAGGCGGTCTACCTGACTATCTGATGACGTTTATCAAGCCCGGTGAGAACCTTGAACCGATTACACACACACCATCGGAATTTGCATTACCACAATGGCAGGAGTGGGCATCGCCAGTTTGGATGACTGTAGATCAGGGCCGCGTGTTGAACGTCGCTATCGCCCGCGAAGCAAAAGACGAAAAACATCTTTGCCCGTTGCAGCTTGACGTGATCGAACGCGCGGTCATTTTGTGGTCAAATCCTGATGACGTTGTGTTGTCTCCTTTCGCCGGCATCGGTAGTGAAGGCTTTGGCGCACTAAAATTCGGCCGCAAGTTTCTCGGCGTCGAATTGAAGCAATCCTATTGGAAGCAAGCCTGCAAAACGTTGGGGTTTCAGGATGCTCAGGGAAACCTCTCACTCGTTAAGTGATCTACGTCGCGCCGATGAGTTAGCCCGCCACGCGGCAGACGCGCAAGACTATCACCACGCCTATTTTACGCTGGCTAAAGCCGTCGAGGAATTTCTGAGACAGAGCGATGGACGATGAAATCTTTCTGACGTGGCCCGAAGTGGCGCGAGCGATTCGCCATTATCTTTACGCCGTGTATGGTTGCCGTGACGGACAAGAATTCGAGCTAATCAACGGCGAGAATGGGTTGCTGGTGAGGCTGCTGAAACCTGACGGCGATGAAACCGACTAATTCTGTGGATAACGCGGATAAGTAGTTTCGTGTACGTTTTTTCCTTGACCGCCTGTGACAAAGTTTGGCATCGTC
>JAGWKM010000033.1 GCA_028865305.1 Patescibacteria group bacterium
AGCCGCGGGCAGGATCTCGAGCGCCGCCGCCGTACTTGAAGGCGTTACGGGCGGCGTCGAAGTCGAGACGACGCACGTCGAAACTCCTGACGGTCCAAGGACGACCGAGCCCAGGTTCGGAAACGACGTATTCACGCTGCCGTCGCCGTTCCTCGCCGTCACCGCCACGGTGTAGGTTCCCGCCGGAATATTGCCGAGACCCATGTAAAGGATCCGCGGCTGTTCATGGAGAATATCCAACGGCCCCGCTGACGACTGCGCCGTTACGGTGCCGTTTTGCAAGAGCTCCGCCGTCACGGTGACGCTATTCGTATTCGCTCCGTTTAGGCTCTGGAGCCCGACCGAAATTGATTCGTTCGGCGATCCGCCATTCAGGATATCCTGATTCGTCGAAACCGCGAGCGAGGTAACTTCCAAGGTCCCTGCGGAATTCACTATTGGAGCCGCCCTGCTCACCAAAATCCCCGCCGCTGCGCAAAACGCCGCCGCTAAAACCAATATAGTTATTTTTTTTATCTTCATTTCATTCCGAAGAAATATTTTTTCGACCTTGCTGCCCAGGATATACGGATAGGCATGAAAGAAAAATGAAATAGCGTGGTGATTCGAACGCAGCCCCGTTTTCCTTCACGGTGCCCTCATCCCAATTTCACGAAAATCATTTCATGAAAAGGACGGCCACACTCGTTCTCCTCGTTTTGCTTTGCACCGCGAGCTTCGGGCTCATGCTCGGCAGTTCGCTCCGCGATTCCTTAGTCGTGGATGAATTGGCGCATATCCCCGCCGGATATGCTTATATCCATTTATTCGATTATCGGCTGAATCCGGAACATCCGCCGCTCATGAAGGCACTCGCCGCCCTGCCGCTCCTTTTTATGCACATCAACTTTCCGGCCAGTAATCCATTCTGGGCAACTGCCGTGAACGGCGAATGGGGCGTGGGCGGCGCTTTGCTTTTTGGCGGCCAGAATAATCCCTACGCTATCATTGATTGGGCGCGGGCGTTTCCCATACTCCTCACCATCGGCCTGATCCTTTTTATTTTTTTCTGGTCAAAAAAATTATTCGGCCCAATTTGGGCGCTTTTGCCTGCCGCGCTCACCGGACTTTCACCCATTATCCTCGCCCAGGGACATTATGTGACTACCGATCTCGCGGCTGCATTCGGATGCGTGCTCGGACTCTACACATTCATCAGCTTCCTGGAAAAAAGGACGAGGATCAGATTGCTGATTGCGGGAATCGGCTTTGGGATTGCGCAGGTAATGAAATTTTCGGCGCTCGTGCTCATCCCGGTGTATGCCGTTATTCTTATTTTTTTCGCGATCGCGTCCCGCCGGCAAGGCCATGCGCCTGAAGACAGCCAGCCCGACGGAACTGACTTCCGACGCCTGGGTTTGCCGCCGGGCCGCGCGCTCGTTTATTTTGTGATTATTATCCTGATCGGCTACGCCGCCATCGTCTACCCGCTTTATGCGATCTTCACCGCCCATTATCCGCCGGCGCGGCAGGTTTCCGACACCACCGCGCTCATCGGAGGCACCGCAAACCTGCCCTGCAACGTCCTGAAGCCGTCAACCTGGATTCCCTGCGCCGCGAAGGCGGACATTTATCTCGCGCCATCGCCGGTCACGCGGCCTCTCGCGCAATACCTCCTCGGCGTCATCATGGATTCGCAGCGCGTCCTCGGAACCAATATCGGTTATTTCCTCGGCGAAGTATATCAATCCGGCACTCGGCTTTACTTCCCGATCCTTTACCTTACGAAGGAAGCGCTGCCGGCGCTCATCCTTATCGCAATCGGATCCGTATTGGCGCTGGGCCGCATCCTGCGGAGCATATTCAAAAAACGGACACAGTTTTCGAAATATGTGCGGGAACATCTTACTGAATTTTCCCTTTTTGTTTTTGTCGCGGTTTATTGGGCTTGGAGCGTGAACAGCTCGCTTAATATCGGCATACGGCACCTGCTGCCGACCATACCGTTCATGTATATGCTCGCAGCGAGTTCGCTCAGGCGGTCCGTCCAGCGTCCCTCCATCGGCCATCAGGCGCCGGATAATTTGCAACCTAAAATCCTGTTTGTGGCTGCCATGGTCGTCTGGCTCGTTTTCGAAACCGCTTTTGCTTACCCTTATTACCTTTCCTACTACAACGAACTTGCCGGCGGGACGGCGGACGGCTATCGCATAGCCGCAGATTCAAATTATGACTGGGGACAGGACATGTATGCGCTCCAGGATTGGATGGGCAAACATCCGGAGGCGGACAAATTGGCGCTCGATTTTTTCGGCGGTTCGAATCCGGCATACTATCTCGGCAACCGCTACGTTCCCTGGCAGTCTTCCATGGGCAATCCGGCGGCGCAAGGCATCCATTGGTTCGCCGCTTCAATCAATAATCTCCAGATAGCGATCCAACCAACCGCACCCGGCTATTCGCGCAGCCCCGCGGATTCGTACGCCTGGCTTACCGCGCTCCGGCCGCCGGAACCCGGTATGGGCGGCGTGCCGGCGCCGGATTACAGGATCGGAACGACGATATTCGTCTACAAGCTCTAATGCTCGATCGGCAATTTTGAATTTCATTGAATTTTCAATTTTTCAACATCCGATGATGCAATTGAAAATCGATTCATCGGACTTTCGATGAAAATTGAAAATTCACGTCTCCCATGCCAACCTCTACCATCAGTTTCAACTATCCTTATTATCCGTCCGTCAGCCTGCCCCCGGGCACGCTCTCCTTTATTGCCCTCATCCTCGGATCCCTTTTCGCCGTCGGGCTCATACTCGTCATAATGGAACGCCTCATTCCGGCGGCGCCGATCAACCGCACGATCGGCATCGTAGTCATGATCGCGGCCGTTCTCATATTCGCCGCCGTATTTTTATATGCCCGGAATGCAGCGGAGCTTTCCCTGCCGGTCTTCTCGCCCCACGCAATGCTCAGCACGCTCTGGGTGAATTACGAGCGGCAATACATCGATCCGGCGAGCGGCCGCACGTTCGATACCCAGCGACAAAACGATACCACCTCCGAAGGCGAAGGATACACCATGCTCCGCGCGGTTTGGATGGATGATGAAACGACCTTTGACCAAAGCTGGAATTGGACCGCCGCGCACCTTGAAACCAGCAACCATCTTTTCTCGTGGCTCTATGGCGCCCTGCCAAACGGCACCGAAGGAGTTCTCGTAAGCCAAAACGGCCAGAACTCCGCAAGCGACGCGGATACGGATATCGCGCTCGCGCTCGTTTTTGCCTACGCACGCTGGCAAAAACCCGCCTACCTTCAGCAGGCGATCCCCGTCATCCGCTCGATTTGGAAAAATGAAGTAATTTCCGCGCAGGGAAAACCATATCTCGCGCCGAACGACGTTACGAGCCCTTCTTCCCGCTTTATTGAAATCAATCCCTCCTATTTTTCCCCGTACGCCTACCGCATCTTCGCCGTACTCGATCCCCAGGACCGCTGGACCAACCTCATCGATACTTCATATGAGCTCTTGGACAAAAGCATGACGCAGCCGCTTGGCGGCCCATCGAGCGCCGGCCTGCCGCCTGATTGGATGCAGCTTGATACGCAAACCGGCTCGCTCCTGCCGTCGGCAAATCCCGTCGAAACAACCAATTTCGGCTACGATGCCATCCGCGTCCCCTGGCGGATTGCCCTCGATTGGGAATGGTTCAAGGAACCGCGCGCGAAGGCAACCCTCCAGAAGATGGGATTTCTCAGCAAGGCGTGGCAAACCCAAGAGAAGCTGTATGCCATTTATACGCATGCCGGCGCGCCGGCGGCCAATTATGAAGCTCCCGCTGCTTATGGAGGCACCATGGGGTACTTTATAGTTGCCGATCCCCGCGGTGCGGCTGCGGTTTACGCAAAAAAACTGGTCTCACTCTATGACCCGGATACGGAAACGTGGAAGTTGCCGTTAAGTTACTATGATGCGAACATCGCATGGTTCGGCATGGCACTCTACAATGGCGAACTGCCGAATCTCTTCACCGCTCTTTCATCGCAGGCGTCGTTGAATTGAATTCGTGGCACAAAAACCATTCCTCAAAAATTCTAAAACGCCGAAATTGCTTTTAGCCCTCGATGCTGCGCTCGCGATTTTTTATTTCATCATGTTGGCGTTCTTTTTCCAGCGAGGCGAACTCGTTCTCTTTTGGCTGCTCATGGTGGGCGAAGTATTCCACCTTTGGCAAGCACTCACATTCCTTTATGCCATCTGGGAAACGAAGCATCGTTCTTTATACGACCCGTCCTTCACGCCGCCGGTGGATGTTTTTATCGCCGTTTGCGGGGAACCCGCCGATGTCGTGGAGGAAACCGTGCGCGGCGCGAAGAAAATGCGTTGGCCCGCTCCGGTCGAGATTTATATCTTGAATGACGGCTTTGTCGCCAAAAAAGAAAACTGGCAGGAAATCGAACGGCTGGCTGCGGAGCTCGGCGTGCATTGCATCACCCGCCAAACTCCCGGCGGCGCGAAGGCCGGCAACATCAACCACGCCCTCCGGCTGACCCGAAGCCCCTTCATCGTTTTCTTCGATGCCGACCATATCCCCGAGCCCGCATTTTTAGCCAACACGGTGCCGTATTTCATCGACCCGAAAATGGCCTTCGTGCAAACGCCGCAATTCTACCGGAATGCCGACGCGAATCTGGTCGCTGGCGCCGCCTGGGACCAGCAAACGCTTTTCTTCGGCCCGATCTCCAAAGGCAAAAACCGCCATAATGCCGCGACGATGTGCGGCACGAACATGGTTATCCGCCGCACGATGCTCGAAGCGGTCGGCGGCATGAACGAACAAAGCATCGCGGAAGATTTCATCACCGGATTCCTCATGCATAAGAACGGCTGGAAATCGCTCTATGTGCCGCAAGTCCTTGCCCAAGGGCTTGCGCCCGAAGATTTTTTGGCATACGTCAAACAACAGGACCGCTGGGCGCGCGGCAGCCTGGACGTCCTTTTCCGCTACAACCTGCTCTTTACGCCCGGGCTTACTTTCAGGCAACGCATCCAGTATCTTGCGTCCGTGAGCTACTTCCTTTCGGGCTGGGTCGTCCTTATCGATGCCTTGATTCCGCTCGCGTTTTTCTTCACCGGCCTTTTCCCGGTGCGGACTTCAACGATGGCGCTCGCCTCGATCTTCTTGCCTTATATCATGCTTATGCTTTACACCATCCAGCGGTCCTCGAATTATTCATTCAGTTACCGCGCGATCTCATTCTCGCTCGCGAGCTGGAATATCCATATCAAGGCATCCCTTAACTCCCTCTTTCGCCGCAAATCAACCTTCAGCGTCACTCCTAAAAAAGCGCAACAGGGAAATTTCCTTTCGCTTACTTCGCTGCAGATCGCCTATTTGCCGGTCGCCGCCATCGGGGCGATTTTCGCCATTATGCGCCAGGGCGGGATCATAACACCGGCATGGACCGCAAACTTTGCCTGGGGCATCGTGAACAGCGCCATTTTCCTTGAATATATCAGAGCGGCAAAACCGGCGAAAGCAAAAATGGCTCCCGCGGCCGTCCCGAGGCCCGCAATGGCGCTCGTGCCGCAGGAGTCGAACGACGGTTAACGTCCCCATAAAAACCCATGCCTGAAAAAATCCCCACCGCAACCATCGCCATCCTGCTCGCGCTCATCCTCTTCGCTTTCCTCTTTGCTGTCTTTTTTATGTTCCCCCAAAGCCTGGGGCTCGATGAAGCGCAAAGCTTATGGCAATCGGATCACACCGCAACCGGCATTTTTTACGTCGTCGCGCAGGACGTGCACGTGCCGCTCTACCATGAACTGCTCCACTTTTGGCAGCTTTGGTTCGGCAACGGCGTCCCGGCCGCACGGGCGTTGTCGCTCCTTTTTTACCTGCCGACCATCCCGCTCGTCTATCTCCTCGGGCGGATAGCATTCAGGAAGGAGTCGGTGGGCATTTTCGGCGCGGCTCTTTTCGCGCTTTCCCCGTTCACCAGCTGGTACGGCAGCATCATCCGCATGTACAGCCTGCTCGCGCTTATCACGGTCGTGAACCAGATTTTTTTCCTGCTCATTTATAAAGGGGCAAAATCGTGGCGCTCGATGTACTGGTTCGGCTATTTCCTTTCCGGCCTTTTCGGGATCTACACGCATTACTTCTTTTGGTTCGTGCTCCTCGTCCAGGCGCTTTTCTTTTTCGCCTACCGCGACCTTTTCCCGGAACGCTCATTCCGCAATTTCGCGATCGTGGCGGGCATCCTTGCCCTCGCGCTCACCCCTTGGCTTTGGTACGTGCATAAGCTTGGCGGTTTCGGCGCAAACACGAGCCCCAAACTCTCAGCGCCGACCACCGTTGACGTCTTCAACACGTTCTCCAACTTCCTTTTCGGATTCCAGACTAATCCCATCAACACCGTCATCCTGTCCTCCTGGCCGCTGCTCATGCTCTTCGCCTTCCTGGCGCTCCAAAAAAATAAGCGCGTGCCGCCGGAAACGGCTTTTTTCCTCGGAAGTTTTGCGGTGCCGATCGCAATCGCCGCCATCCTATCGCATTTCGTTTCGCCCTTTTTCCTTTCGCGGTACTTCATCGGCGTCTTTCCGGCGTTCTGCCTCGCGGTGAGCTGGTTCCTTACGCTTTATCCGGGAACCATGTCGCGGTTCGCCAAAGCCGCACTGGTCGGCATGGTCGCGATTTCACTCCAAACGCAGATGATGAGCCCGCAAACGCCGGTCAAGGAAGATTACCGCGACGTAGCAGCTTACGTTTCGGCGCATGCGACGGCGCGGGATATCGTGGCCGCATCGGCACCGTTCACGGTTTATCCGCTGGAGTATTATTACAATGGTCCGGCGGCCCTGACCACTTTGCCGATCTGGAACCAGCTGCAGACAGGCGCCATCCCCGCCTTTAGCACAAGCACTTTGGTTTCGAATGCGGCGACGTTCAAGGCATATGAAAAATTATGGTTGATTTTGAGCTATGACCAGGGCTATGAACAGTCAATGCGCGTCTATTTCGATACGCATTACGAACGGCTTGAAGTAGACCACTATGCATCGGGGCTCGATTTATACGTATATCGATTGCGCTACGATAGTGCCACTTTAACTGATGCGCTAAAAATCGCGCAGGCGCCGCTGCCCGCAACGAGTACGCTTGTCGGAGTAAACCAATAAGGCGTGCCGCGCGCGCGGCGAGCCAAGGCCCTGAAGCCGGTTAAACTCCGGCAAAAATCCCCGCGCACGATGGGCGGGGTTTATAGGGAAGCTCCGCATTCAGACGCTTTATCCGGAGTAATTTCCTCAAAGCTATAACATCTGTCGACTTCATCTGGCTCGCAACAGCCGCATTCCGCGTCATCTTCCCAGGCCCAGAACTTTCCCTCGGGGGTTCTTATTACATGAGGACGGCCGAAGTGGGCGCAGGGTAAAATACATTCAGCCAAATAACCGTCACCACGATATCCCACAATATCCGACTGGCGAGGAGCAATAATACCACAAATCATAAGCACTCCGATTACTCTGAACAATATAACATAAAAAAAACAGCCCGGATTCCCGGACTGTTTCGCGTATCATCCCGCATTATTGGTACTGGTCCCTGATTTCAATAGCCCGCATTCTGCGCCAGTCCTACGGCGTACTGCGGCCACCAGGTTCCGGCTGACGGGCCGCCGTTGCACGTACCATCTGATTCGCCCGGAATCTTTATCCAGAGGAACGCATCTGCCAGGGAATTTCCCGTGCTCACCGTCGGGAATACGCCCAACGCGCGGCCCGGCGGATTGCACCATTGCCCGTCCGACCCGTTGCCGTTGCGGCTCGTGTCAATCACGAAGTGCTTGCCGCCGACCTGCGACGAAACCGCTTCGCCGTATTGGATGTTCGAACCGGTCGTATAAAAGTTCGAAACATTCAGGGAGAATCCGTCTGCCGCCGCCACATCAGCCTGCTGCAATCGCGATGCCATCGCGCCCGCGCCGATCCAATTTGAATTGCCCGCGTCAAGATATACTTTCGCCTGGCCGAGCAACTTCAACGCCCGCACCGCGTATGAAAGCAACCCGTAGCGGACCTGTTGATCGGCCGGCGTCAGACAATCAATGCTTGCGAGCGCATCCGGTTCAAGTATAACGAGCGCCGGACGCGAACCGATACCCTGGGCAAACGCCTGGATCCACGATTGGTACGCGGCAGGAGTTTGCGCGCCGCCCGCCGAGAAACCGCCGCAGTCGCGGTCCGGAATATTGTACGCGACGAGGACCGGCGTTTTGCCGGCCGATTGCGCGGCGCCGACGAGCGTATTCACGTCCGCAGTCACATTCGCATTCCATCCGCCGAACCAGGTCGCCTGCGGTTGCGCCGCGATGAGATCCATCCGCGCGGCATCAATCGGATCGGAAGTCGACCAAGCTGCCGCCTGCGCCGACGCATCGGAGTCCGGATCGACGTAAAATCCTGAAGTTGAGGCGGAGGCCGTTGCTGTTGCCGAAGCCGAAGCGCTCGCCGTTGTCGTCGCACCCGAGTTGGAGGCCGAGACGGAAGCAGCAGTCGAACCGGAAGTTGCGGTGGTGGAAGACGCAGCTGAAGATGCCGTTCCTTGCGCAGCGGCATTTACGGTTGCTATGCCGTTCTGCCAGTAAAGCAAGTTCGACCAATTCGCCGCGAATATGCCCACGTCAAGCGAATAGGCGCCCGCCGCCGACGGCGTCCAGGTAAACCCGTACGGCAAACTTTGGCCTTGGCCGAAATTTTGGCCGGTGAAGAATTTCTGGTATACCGTCTTGCCGTTCTGTTGCACTTCGAAATCCGTGATCATATTGTTCACCGCACCGCCATTGTTCCGCACGCTTGCCGAAAAGTTCACCGGCTGGCCCGCCAAGGGATCCGAAGGGCTCGCGCTGCCGTTCGCCGCGAATCCCGGAGCCGGCGCTACTGCATTCACGGTTATCGATAGCACGCTTCCGTCCCAAGCAAGGAGATTCGACCAATTCGCCGAAAACACGCCGACGTCCAGGGTATAATTTCCCGCCGCCGCCGGCGTCCAGGAGACGCTATACGATTGCGCCTGCCCGGTCCCGAAATTCTGGCCCGCATAAAACTGCTGGAATATTTTATTGTTGGAGCTATCGTGGATTTCAATATCCACGATCGCATTGAGGACGGCGTTGCCGTTATCGGTCACCGTCACGCTGTAATTGTTTTGCTGATTGACTTCAGTATTTCCGCTGCCTTGCGCGGCCGCTCCGAAGGTGGCTGCCGCCGAAACCCGCATGACCCGCGGCATTACTATCACCATCGAAAGCATTAACCCAACCACTGCCGTAATTTTTTTGCTCATTTTTATTTTAGATCGCGAACACCGATCGGATCAGTTTCAGATTACTGCCAAAGAACAAAACCGCGAGGAACAAACCGACCGAAATTTTTTTCGACATTTTGGGCCGCAGGAATGGTTCATGAAAAAAATATTCTGCAGAAATATTTTCATCAGAATTTCATTCTGCTGGTTCTATCCTAAGGCACCCAAGAACGGTGTCAAGAAAATTTTCCACACAGAATTCATGAAGAAAAAATGATTTCCCGTTCTTACGGTCGGCGTTTGTTATCCGTCTTTTTTTTTGTGCGCGCGGAATATTTCTTTTCGGCGCATTCAGCTGTTATTCATGCAGCGAACTTAGAATTCTTTTATAATGAACCATATGCTTAATAAAAAGGATGTCGGCATCGTTATCATCATCGGCATCGCGACCGCGCTTGTTTGGGTGCCGGTACTCACGGTAGTCGCCGGCAGGCCTAATGCGCCGCTTTGGTTTATCCTTGGCACCATCGGCGTACCGATCATTTTCATCTTCGGCCTTTTGCTCGGCAAATTCCTTTCGCGCTGGAAGGAATTTTGGTATCGCTTTGCGAAATACAGCGCCGTCGGCTTCCTGAACACCGGCATCGATTTCGCGGTTTTCGATTTCCTGATCTTCGTCACGGGAATACAAATCGGCGGGTTTATCGCGCTTTTCAAAGGAATCGGCTTCGCCATGGGCCTCATAAACAGCTATTTTTGGAATAAATACTGGGCGTTTGAGGCCAGGAATTCTACCGGCAGCAAGATCCGCGAATTCGTCGTCTTTTCCATCGTGACCGCCATCGGCATAGCCCTGAACGTCAGCATTACGGCGCTCATCGCAAACTACATCCATCCTCCATTCGGGCTTTCACAGCTCGCCTGGGATAATGTCGCGGCCGCGATAGCCACTCTTTCAAACCTCGTCTGGAATTTCGTCGGGTACCATTATCTTGTGTTTAAATTTGCCGGCCCGGGGGCCGAAGAGGAAGAAAGCCCGATTGCCGGCGTGGCGTAATTCTTGCCGATTCCTTATGCACAGGCGAGGGCAATATCTCCCTCCTCATTTTGTTATCCTGATGTAAAGGTTTTGAAAAAAAATAAATATGAAATCAAAGACTATTATTCTCGTAGCGTCAATTGGCGCGCTTGTTTTATTTTCCAGTTTAAAAATCAGCATGAGTGCCAATCCGCCCCTTGATCAGTACGGAGGGCGCTCCGATGCAAGCTGCCAAGGCGGCGCACAACCCCATTTTTATACCGAAAAGATCGGCTCTCAATGGTATCTTTGCACGCCAGCCGGCCATCCGATGTGGGCACAGGGAGCATATGCAGTCGGTCCGCAGGGCAACGCCACGGTTAAATACGGTTCGGATGCCGCAGCCAACGATTCTACTATTGCTCGACTCAAAGCATGGGGTTTTAACTTCCTCGATACTTATAGTACGGTTGGCGTACAACCCTGGAATAACAGCGATAAACTGCCGACCATTTGGGTGGTGCGGCCTGGCGGCTACGGCATGACCGCAACCGCCCGCCCGAACGACCCATTCCCGCCGGGCACGCTCGATCAAGACATCAAGGATGTAGAAAATGGCATGTCACCCTATTTCACAAACACCAAGACCGGTCTGCCGGATTGGGGCGATTTAAATCGGCTCACAACCGCCCTTAATTATCTCTTGACCAAGACGCAAAGCATCGATCCGGGCGGCCTTGCCCCCGCGCTTCAAAATAACAATAGCCTGGACTATGTAATCGGCGTAGCTGTCGAAGATTCCGACCAAACCTGGGCTTATTTCACCTCCGGAGAAAATGATCCCTTTGATACCCAGCCATCGGGGATGGGCGCCTCGCATGGCGGATATATGACCGCCGTCCTTTCTCCCCAGCAGCAAGCAGATGCATTGAAGGGATCTCTATATAATCTTGATCAAAAGGTCTATGCAAAAAAAGCCTGGCATGACTATTTGGTTAACAGATACGGAACGATTTCGGCATTGAACAGCGCTTGGGGGAGCAATTATACGACTTTCGATTCGAGCGCCGTTCCGATCACCGGAGAAGCGGTGGGCACGACCGATGGCGTAAGTTACCAATTCCCCCACACCATCGCCGCAGCCGGTTCATTGACGCCAAATTCGATACAAATTTTTGAGGACGGCGTCATGGTAGCCGGAGATTGCCTGCATCCAAAGAAGGGAGATGTATGCAATCCGGCGGGAGGAAATGATTCCGGCGCACTCTACGGAACCTCGGGAATTGGCGGATACGTAACTTATAGCGACGGGAAGATAAATGTTTCTTTTACGGGCAATTGGCAGCAACCGGGCATGGTCAATTGTATTGCCGGAGTTTCCTGCACGGTTTCTTTCGCCGATTATCAAAATCCCGGATTCCAGGTGGGAGATCATATTGTGGTACAAGGGTTTCCCACCACCAATTTTGCCATCGCCGATGCCACGGTATTAGCAACCTCCACCGGGCCGGTAACTTTTTCCGGCCCCTGGTGCAGTCCTTGGACGGATCAGAACGCAAAGAGCATCACTTTTTCCTGGACTGGCGGTACGGTCACTAATTCCGGCTATTGCAATGCGGACATGGGCAAAATGGCCAAGATAACCATTCCCGCCGCAGGCCATGTCCTTACCGTAAATTATCAAGTTAACGGATGGGATGCGGGCGGCACGGGATTGATGGATGAAGACGGCCGGCCAACCCACACATGGCTGGGTACGGATCCGTACGCACTGACGAATGCCAATCCTAATGCAGCGGCCGACATGCGCGGATTTCTTTACCAGCTTGACCGTAATTATTTTGCGGCCATGCGGGCAGGAGTACGCGCAGCTTTTACGAATGCCGGCAAAGTGCCGCCGATGTACGTAGGGCCGGACACTCTGAGCACTTGGAATATCCCGACCCGCAAAGAGGTCTTGCAGGCAGCAGCCGGCCTTGTTGATCTGCAGTTGGTAAGCTCGGGAGGAAATGATACTTTTACGCAACCCATGCTGAACTTTGAGGCCCAATGGTATGGCGGACCGCTCTTGGCGGGCAGCTTCCTGCATGCAAACGCGGATTCACCGTTCACCAGCAATACTGGTTTAATAGGTGACTATCCGACCCAAGCGGCGCGCGGAGCAGCTTTTTATTCGGGGATCCAGGCGATGCTTTCCGCTACGACCACGAGCGGTTTCAATCCTTATGTCGGCTATGGCTGGTGGCAATACGGAGACAATCAATCGGAAAACACTAACTGGGGCTTGGTTACGCTTAAAGACAACGCCTACGACGGGCATGAAGACGTGACGGGCAGCGTACCTTGCTCATCGCCGCTCCAAAACTACACCTGCGGCGGCGAGGCAAACAACTACGGCGACGCGATCACCTCCGTCAAGGCCGCAAACGCGCTCTGGTTCAATTTGGCGGTTGCTTCCGCTTCGACGTCTACGCCTCCCGTTTCCTCCTCCACCCCCGATACCATCCCGCCCACGATCACGATCTCCGCTCCCCAAAACAACGGCACGGTCTCCGCTTCCTCCGTCACGGTCACGGGCACCGCGGCGGACAACGTGGCCGTCGCTGCCGTCGGGCTCTCCATCGACGGCGGATCCTATCAACCGGCGAATGGCACCTCGAGCTGGAGCTACGTGATCCCTTCGCTGAACCCCGGCTCCCACACG
>JAGWKM010000142.1 GCA_028865305.1 Patescibacteria group bacterium
TCGTGCAGGCATTGGAAATAATCGGGATCGGGGATTTTGAACGGCTCATCCGGCTCGCTGAAATGCGGCATGTGCGCGAGCGCGTAGTTTTTGCACTCGACCAAGGCGTCGCCAGCGAGGAAATCGCTATGCGCCTTGAGCCACGGTTCGAGCGGATGAGTGGCGGAATAGTCGGCGGAGCGCACCGGGTGTTCAATGACCTGTTCCAGAAGCTTGCCGACGACCGGCTGCATGATGTGGCCCATGCGGAGCAGTTCTTCATCGTCTGGCTTGTAGAGCGGCTGCTTGCCCTGCTTTTCGAGCACGACAGCAACGGCATCGCCGGTTACAGCGCGGCGCGTATCGCTCGACCACCACGCGGCATTGCGGATTTCGGGAGCAAATTCGTCGGTCATCTATGCACCTGTTAGGTTCTAATGACGTTAATCTGTTAGCATACATATGAAATCGCCGTCAAGCGATTTGTTTGGCCCCTAGAAGCGTTCTGATCGATTTCTTGTAGCGCAGACCGGAAACGATACCAAGCATAGCCTGTGGGGCATTTTTGTAGCTTGCGTGCCACATAAAAATCATTAGATTGTCCATCTGTGACGCCGGGCGGGGGACAGATGAAGTTATGCCCTGATTGCCGTGAATCGTGGAAGCGCCAGCTTGGGCGCTCCGGTTACCGCAAAATGCGTGCAGAAATGCGCGCCCAGTCTAAAAAAATGCGCGAATTTTATCCATTTTGGGTTTACCACAATGGAACAACTCGTTGCTGCCAGCGCCACCATGCCGCACGGCTGGCAATGAGCGCAAAACACCGCGCTTCGAAAATTAACGCTACTCCAAAATGGGCTAATCAAGGCGCGATTAAAGAAATTTACGACGCAGCCCACAAAATCAGTACCACTACTGGTCGGCCAATGCATGTCGATCATGTGATCCCTTTACGCGGCAAAACGGTTTGCGGATTGCACGTTGAAGGCAATCTGCAACTTTTGCCAAAGCACGAAAACATCAAGAAATCCAATAAGTTTTCCGACCATTCGGTTTCATGCGAGGCATCCCGCTCGGGGCCGAATGATGAAGGCGCTACGAGAACAGGGTCCGGCATAAGCGCAGCGGTGGCTCAAAGGACGGGGCCGTAAGACCGGGCGCGGGTGTGATACCGCGCAATAGCAGCGTCCGATTCGCAAGCCACACACGGTATTGCGGACCCACTAAGCCCGGCCGGCTCCGCTGGTTCAGAGCTTTTGGGCGAGACGACTCGGCGTTTACGCCGGGGAGTCTCGCTCTTTACCCACGTCACCCGGACCTCACCCCTGGTTCACGACAATAAGACTTAACAAATTCAATATCATCAGAGTTTAAGCGAATCTCATTCGTTAGCTGTAGTTCGACAATGCGTTTGCCAATCTCACGCGAATACTCTCGCAGGATATTTCGCGGAATAAGTGTCGCTCGCTTGTACGGTGGTGCGCCGTTCGATGGCAGCCAATAGCCGCCAGTCATACGCGATGGCTTGAGCCAATTGGTAATGAGCATGCGCGCCGTCAATTCAGCCTGAGACGATTGTGGCGCGCTGCGGGTGAAACGAAGCTCGATCCCATGTTCAGATTTCAATAATCTTAGAACGCTAGCCATCAGCGCCAAGGCGCGCTTGCTTTGCTCGGGCGTATATTCAGGACGTAATTGTTTCAGGCAAACCGCGAGTCGTTCATTCATTCGATCACCGATATAAGAGAAATAATAAATATGATAACGGTGGCTGCGCTGCAAAAATAGCGCGCGAGTTTATTCGGAGTCACGTCCTTCCTGTTCCTTGATTGCTGCGGCGATCATGGCTTTGTAAACATCGGCACTACAATGTTCGGCAGATTGAACGCGCTGATGCGTCATGGCAAATTCTTGTGCGCCGTCTTTCAGCATCCCCCCACTCGGCTCAATAGGCACGATGGCGAGCCCGGACGATTTTAGGCGCGCCAAAATCTCGCGCGCATTGCTTCGGTAAATGTCCTTATCGTTCGTGCCAGACCAACCGCCGTTTCCGCGATTGGTATCATCACCCATGGCTCGCGCCATCAACTCGATGATCTCTGAGCGTGTCATGGCTCTACCTTTGTGGGCCTTCCTGTTCCTTGGCGGATTGTTCGTGCTCACCCTCCCATCCGCGTGGGCGCTGGAAACCGCTGGCGTTCTTGTGTCCACCCCCACCGTAGGACTTGGCGATCTCGGAAACGTCCAATCCTTCGGGCTTTGACCGTAGCGAAAACACTCGACCGCTCGGCGTGTCCCAATAGCAAGCCGCGAAAGGCTCACCTTCGGCCATCAAGTTTCCGGCGTCACTGGTTAGCGTGTAAGGAAGGTTCGCCACCGGCACATTGTAGCCGCCGATGTTCATGCGCCGCTTCGTTACGCCGACGAGTTCAGCAATGTCCTTGTGGTGCTTGCGCTCGATTGCGATGCCCTCGATGGCAAGCTCGGGAGTCGGCATTGCCATCAATTCATCCCACACCTTAAAATCGTATGGATAGGAAAAGACGGCGGCTTGAATCTCGCGTGTCTTTGGCAGCGCGAAGCGCCATAGATCGCGGTCCTCAATGTGGTCAATGAGCCTTGGGCGCGGAACACCGGGCATCATATGGTCCCATGCCAAGCCCGCGCCGGAGCGATCCATATCGAAGATGACCTTGACGCCTGGGCGAATGTTTCCGAATCCGGCCAAATCTTCTTG
>JAGWKM010000034.1 GCA_028865305.1 Patescibacteria group bacterium
CGGCCGATGTAGTATTGGAGCTCCTGGAGGAGATACTGGCTTTGGCCGTTCACTTCCGCAAGCGATGCCTGGCGCACCTGGACGCGGGTGATGACGAGGAAAATCGTGATAAAGGAAACGACGACAATCGAGAAGATGCCGATGGCAAGGAGCAGTTCGATGAGGGTAAATCCTTGAGCGCGGATAGGTCGCATAGAAAAGGAAAGCAATGGCATAAACGGGAAAAAAGCTTCTCTGCCCGGGTTTGTCATCCCTGTCCCTCGAAAAACTCCGCTTTACGGGACCCGCCGCCGGATAAAAATAACTAGGCAAAAACAATCCGGCGTGTCTGCAGAATTATTTCTTTAAATATAACAAAAAACAAACGCTACTCGCTGTGCATAAGTCAGTAGGCTGCTCGCTCTAACGAAACCGCAGCTCCGGGAAAAGGGCATCCCGCAAGAGTGCCACGCCACGGCGATGACGGCTTTTTATAGTGTCAATCGGTTCATCAAGCGCTTCGGCAATTTCACGGAATTTCAAATGGTCATCATACCGCAAGCGTAAAACTTCCTGGTATGCCACTGGCAATCCTTTGAGCGCGGATTGGAACTCTGCCCGCTGGAGTTTGCGGTCATAAACGGTTTCCGGCGATTCGGGCTGTCCCGTAAAAGGAGCTAAAAGCGCGTCGAGTTCGCCCTCTTCTTCGGCAAGCATCGAAAAAATCATCGGTTTTTTCTTTTTTAGAAGATCAAGCGCCGCGTTTTTAGCGATGGTAAAAATCCATGTCTTAAAGTTCTTGGTCGTATCAAATGACTTCAAATGCTTCCAGGCGCGCACAAACGCTTCCTGCGCGATATCCTCCGCATCCGCCCCATTCCGCACGTATTGGTACGCGAACTTATAAACCGGACTCAAGTAACGGTTCAAAAGCTCCGCAAATGCAGTTTGGTCGCCTTTTATGGATTTTCTGATAAGAACATTGTCTGAATGCTCCATAAAAAAATTTAACTATCTTTTATATAACCCAACTAACTCCGTTTTCTCGATAATGTGCCCTTCCATGGCCTTTTCAAGCCCCGGCCGATCCGTTGCTCCGGGCAAGTCAAGCATGGCATCGAGCGCATAAAGCAGAAAATGGTAATGATGTTCGCCCGAGGGCGGGCAGGGACCGGCATAAGCATTCTGGCCGGCGTCATTGCGTCCTTCAACGCTGCCGGGCGGGACGCTCTCTTCTTTTATTACGACTGTTGAGGGATTTATGTTCCAAACGACCCAATGGGCGAAACCGCCTTTGACAGGAGCATCAGGATCATGCAAAATCAACGCCAAACTTTTTGCCACGGCAGGAACATTCTGGATCTGAAGCTCGGGATTGATATCACCGCCGTCGCAGGTAAATTTTAGGGGAATATGAGAATCGTTTTCGAAGGACGGACTCGTGAGGATCATGGGTAAAAGCTGCCAAAACCGGCATTAATTTGCCATGAAGCCATGGTATCAAACCATGATTTTATGCGCAAATCAAAAATATATGCACTACCTGATCCCCGTATCGCAATTCAAAACCACGCCGCCCAAACCGCTTACCGGCACTTCCACCTCTATCGGCCCGCAACGGGGAAACGGCGAGCCGCCCCGCGCCTGAAGCCAATAATTTCCCAAAGCCAGCGAAACGCTGAAATTTCCCGCTGCATCGGTTTGGGCGCTTACGACGGGCGTATCAACCGAAAAATCGGGAGGATTCGCCCCCTGAAATACAAAAACCGTCGTGGCGTACGGTCTCGGCTCGCAACCCGGCGTTGGCGGATTCGTTTCCACGGGGCAAGTCGGCCCAAGCCGCACCTGGCCGCTCACCATTACACCGCTTGACGACGCTACGGTTTTAGTTTTGGCGAATGAAACCGGAAAGTCGAGACTTTTAGCGTTTTGCGGCAGACCGGAAGGATTATCGTTAGCTAATTCAATCGTGCCGGTTGCTGAGTGAGGCGCTGAAAAGACAACTTTTGCAGTGAATGGCACCGTGCCGGTTGAGGTCCATTCCCCCTGAGGCGCTATCGCCTGGCCACTTCCGAGCAAAGTACCGTCGGCGTCGAACACTGCCACCGGAAAAACACCTTCAAAAAACCAACCGCCACCGCCCGTCACCGTGCCCTTAACCGTCACCGGCGAGGAAATAGTTGCCCCGGCTTGCGGCGCAGTCACTGCAACATGGCCGTCGCTTGAAACGAGCGGTCCGGTCGACGTCGAAACGACACCGGTTGAAGTGGCGTTTGACCCCGCCGGCCCTTCCGGAGCTTTCGCCGGAACGAAAATCAGGATACCAAGAAGAATCACAATGATAATCGCAAAAATAATGACTAATTTTTTCATATTATTTTATATCAAAATTAATAATTTCTAATTAATAATTAATAACGAATGCCTAATATTAAATTTCCAACGGACATTCGGCATTACACATTCGTTATTAATTATTAATTATTAACTAGAAATTTCCCCAACAATCCATTCGCTATTAATTAGACATTATTAATTAGATATTTTTGAACCCCGAATCCCGGGTCAAGCTTGCCTACCGGCAGGCAGGCCCGGAATGACAGTACAGCTCCCTCCCTCATCAAAAGTTCGGCCTTTTCCCCCGCTCCTCCTCTATTATAGTCCCCGACCGCGCCATCAGAACGGATCACTCGATGGCACGGCACCTTCGGATCATAATTCCGGCTCATGATCATGCCAACGGCACGGGCCGCCTTTGCGTTCCCCGCCCGCCGCGCCACCTCACCGTAAGTCATTGTTTTTCCGCGCGGAATCCCCGCCACCACCGCCTTCACTCGTTCCGTAAACGTTTTCATACCCTGATTATAACAAACTAAGAAAAAATACAAGATTAAAAATTCATTAAAGAAATGATTATAAATGCGCGATCAGACATTAACCGTCATTTTCTTTATGTATTTTAAATGCAAAAAAAACCGAGACGCGAAAGTCTCGGTTAACATAAGAAGAAAAAACGATGATTACGCAGCGATTGCTGTTGCCGCGGCAATCTGCCTCATGCCGTCGAAATCAGCCAACCAGGTTTCAATTTCCACTTCCGGCGGCAGCTGGGTCCTCAGAAACTCAGCCGCTTTTTTCAGTTCCGCTTCGTGATGGGCGTACTCGGCTTCCGCGTCATTCTGGAACGCCTTCGAACTGCCATATCCGCCGCAGTCGATATGGACCGTCAAGATGATAAGCGGTGTTTTGTGGAGCCGGATAGATGTCCTGATTTGATCAAGGAGAAAGTCACGCTCCGGACCGCCATCCGCCGCAAGCGCCTTAGCTCCGCCGGCAGATTCAATCACGTCGGAATGCTTAAATCCACGTTCCTCTTTATATTCCTCCAATAACGGCGAGAATCGATCGTCAAAACACCACGTGAGACAAGCATCAGCTTCATAATGATGCTCGCGGGGAGATGCAAATGAAAAATCGGGCGGTCTTTTCATCTATTGGTTTTCCTGATCGGCTAAAATTCTTAATTCATTACCGGACCTCATTTCCAAAAATCCGGCACTCACCGGAATATAATGCTCGCCACTGTTTTTGTCAATAATCGTGACGGTGCCTTTTTCCAAAACCGAAATCAGCGGCAAATGATGGTCGAGAATAGTGATCTCGCCGGTGGTCGTTTTGCAGTTCACCGAAACCGCTTCGCCTTGGTAGAGCACTTTTTGGAGCGAGTAGATGCCGAGCTTCATGGAGAATGGAGAATGGAGAATGGAGAATGGAGAATGGGTTATTCATTCTCCATACTCCGTCCTTCCTTCTCCGACTTATCTTATCGCTTCTTTCCCTCTATAATCAACTGGGCCACATTCTGCGGCGCGGGCTCGTAATGGTCGAACTCCATCGTAAACGAACCGCGGCCCTGGGACATGGAACGAAGCTCTGTCGCGTAACCGAACATTTCGGAAAGCGGAATTTTCGCGTCGATTACCTTCAACCCCGGCCGGTCGCCGATCGATTCGATGCGGCCGCGTTTTGAATTCACGTTGCCCGTAACCTCGCCCATGAAATTCTCCGGTACAATCACCTGCACTTTCATGATCGGCTCCAGGATCACCGGCTTCGCACGCTTCGCCGCTTCCTGGAATGCCAGGGAACCAGCGATTTTGAACGCCGCCTCCGAAGAGTCTACTTCATGGAATGAACCGTCGTAGAGCGTCGCCTCGACGTCCACCACCGGATAGCCCGCCAGGATGCCCTTATCCAAAGCTTCCTTCACGCCTTTTTCCGTCGGCCCGATGAATTCCTGCGGAATGATGCCGCCTTTGATCTCGTTCACGAAAACAAACCCCGCGCCGCGTTCGAGCGGCTTCACCCTGATCCATACGTGGCCGTATTGCCCCCGGCCGCCGGACTGCTTGATGTATTTCCCTTCCGCTTCGGCTTCGCCCGCGATCGTTTCCTTGTACGCCACCTGTGGCCGGCCGATGTTCGCTTCCACGTTGAACTCGCGCTTCATGCGGTCAACCAGCACTTCGAGGTGCAATTCACCCATACCGCTGATGATCGTTTCGCCCGTTTCGGGATCCCCCGCCACTTTGAACGTCGGATCTTCATCGGCCAAGCGGTGCAGCGCGATGCCCATCTTCTCCTGGTCGGCTTTCGTTTTCGGTTCGATGCGCACGCCGATGACGGGCTCGGGGAAGGTCGTCGATTCCAAAACGATCGGCGCATTCGGATCGCAGATCGTATCCGCAGTCGTCGTATTCTTCAGGCCGACGATCGCCGCGATCTCGCCCGCGTAGATTTCCTCAACGTCCTCCCGCTGGTTTGCGTGCATCAAAACGATGCGGCCGATGCGCTCCTGCTGGCCTTTCGTCGAATTATAGATATAAGTCCCCTTCTTCACGACGCCGGCATAGTTGCGGAAAAATGCCAGGTTGCCGACGAAGGGATCGGTCGCAATCTTGAAGGCAAGGCCGGTAAACGGCTCGCTGTCGGATGCATGGCGCTCCATTTCTGCGCCCGTTTTCGGATCGGTGCCTTTGACCGGCGGGAGATCCGTCGGCGCCGGCAGGTATTCGATAACCGCATCCAGTACGAATTGCACGCCCTTGTTCTTCAGGGCCGATCCGGTGAAAACCGGAACGATCTTGTTCGCGATGACCGCCGCACGGAGCGCTTTGCGCAACTCATCAATCGTCAATTCTTTGCCATCAAGGTACGCCGTCATCAGAGCATCATCGGTTTCGGCGATCTTTTCAATGAAAGCATGGCGGGCTTTTTCCACTTCTGCTTTCATGCCGTCCGGAATCGGGATTTCAACAATGTTTTCTCCGTGCTCGCCTTCGAAGCCATAGGCCTTATGTACCAGCAAATCGACGACGCCTTTGAAATCAGCTTCGGAACCGATCGGCAATTGCGCCGGAATGGCATTCGGCGTCAGACGGTCCAGAATCGATTGGAAACTCTTCTGGAAGCTCGCGCCCATGCGGTCCAGTTTATTGATGAAGCAAATGCGCGGCACGTGAAACTCGTCCGCATAGCGCCAGTTCGTTTCCGATTGCGGCTCCACACCTGCCACGCCGTCAAAAACGACGACCGCGCCGTCAAGCACCCGCAACGACCGCTTCACTTCAACCGTAAAATCGATGTGTCCCGGCGTGTCGATCAAGTTGATGCGATGTTCGAATTTCTTGTCGTGATTGTGATAGGTCGGGATCCAAAACGCCGTCGTGGCAGCTGAAGTGATCGTGATGCCGCGCTCGCGCTCCTGTTCCATCCAGTCCATCACGGTGTCACCGGTGTGCACCTCGCCGATCTTATGCGAAACGCCGGTATAAAAAAGCACCCGTTCGGAAACGGTCGTCTTACCGGCATCAATGTGCGCGATGATGCCAATGTTGCGGATCTTTTCTATAGGATATTGTCGGGGCATGAGATTAATTAATAATTACACGACGCGTATATTGACGCGGGGGAAAATCGGAGAGGATCTTAATTTTGATCTTTCGGCTTAATCAGTTCGTCAATAACGTCATCCAAGCCGGCATTCCGAATGTCTTCTTTCGCATTCAAACCAATTTGATCGCGCAATTCATTTAACTCTTTTTTAACCATCTCGGCCTGCCTTTGCGATAAATACATTTCATTTCCTTCCATTCTCAGAAGCTCTTCTGAATCGTGCAACTTAAGGATAAGGGCAATCCTATATAAGATTTCATCATCATTTTTTGCACCCTTAATTAACTCCACATATTCTCGAAGAGTTTCCAGTGCCTTTTCTTTCGGTTCTTTTTCTTGCGATTGGCCCTCTCTCATAAAAATGAATGCTCTGTTTATATTATCGGGCAAAATGCGCGAACGCGCGGTTCGCTTCGGCCATGCGGTGCATATCCTGCTTCTTCTTGATCGCTGCGCCTTCGTTCTTCGCGGCCGCGAGCAGTTCCTCCGCAAGCTTCTCCGCCATCGGCTTGCCTTTCTTGGAACGCGCCGCGCCTACAATCCACCGGATCGCGAGCATGAACTTCCGCTCCGGACGCACTTCCATCGGAACCTGGTAGTTCGCACCGCCGACGCGCTTTGAAACCACTTCAAGCATCGGTGAAGCGTTCTCGATCGCTTTCTCAAAAACCTGCATGGGTTCCTGCTTCCCTTCCTCGATCTTTTGAAACGCACCGTAGACCACCCTTTCCGCAATCGAACGCTTGCCGTCCTTCATGACGTAATTGATGAACCTCCCCAAATCGACGCGATTATGAAGCGCGTCCGGCGTATGATATTTTTTATAAACTCGTTTCTTGCGCATGGTGAATGGAAATCAGCAACCGGAAATTGAATATTCTGGCTCCCGGTTGCTTGCTGCTGATTGCTTATTTCGGCCTCTTCGCCCCATACTTCGACCGCTGTTGCTTTCTCGCATCGACTCCGGTCGCGTCAAGTACGCCCCGCACCACGTGATACCGCACGCCCGGCAGGTCCTTCACGCGACCACCGCGCACCATAACGATCGAGTGCTCCTGGAGCGCGTGGCCTTCGCCCGGAATATAAGCCGTCACCTCCATACCGTTCGTGAGCCGCACGCGGCAAACCTTGCGGAGCGCCGAGTTCGGCTTTTTCGGGGTCGTCGTGAATACCTTGAGGCAAACGCCGCGCTTAAAGGGCGAAGTCGAATACACCGGCCGGTTCGTGAGCGAATTGAAATAAAAAGACAAGGCCGGAGATTTGGTCTTTGCCTTCGCGGGCGTGCGCCCCTTTTTGATCAGTTGTCCGATAGTCGGCATTGCAAGTACGAAGCAATTATAAGCGAAAGCGGCGTTTCTTGTCAATAATTCGTCATTATCGGGCAAACCATATCATCTCATAATCCAAACGAGATCTGATTCCCGAATATCCAATATCTAATTAATAATGAATAATGAATTTCGAATGATAAATTTTCAACGGACATTCATGCATTAGGCACTCGTTATTAATTAGATATTATTAATTAGTCATTTCACCATCTATCCCAGCGGATTCGGCCGCTCAAACCTCAGCTTCTCGGCTTCCGCCACGATCCGGTGCATCGTCCGCACCGCCTCCAGCGGATATTTGCCTCCCGCGCTTTCGTCCGAAAGCATCACGGCGTCGCTCCCATCCCACACCGCATTCGCCACATCCGATACCTCCGCCCGCGTCGGCCGCGCGTGGTCCGTCATCGATAAAAGCATCTGCGTCGCCGTGATCGTCCCCTTCCCGTACCAACTTGCGTGGCGGATCAGGCTTTTTTGGATCGCGGGAACCCTCTCGATCGGAACCTCAATCCCCAGGTCGCCGCGCGCGATCATAATGGCATCGGACGCCTGGATAATGGCATCGATATTCTCGAGCGCGAGCGCGGTCTCGATTTTGGCGATGATCTTCGCTTTATTGCCGACCAGTTTGCGCAGTTTTTTGATGTCATCCGCCGTTTGCACGAATGAAATTGCGACGAAATCAACGCCCTGCCTCAATCCGAATTTCACGTCTTTGATGTCCTTCGCCGTCAAACCGGAATTTGAAAGTTTCGTACGCGGCACGTTCACGCCCTTGCGCGAATAGAGCACCCCGCCGCGGATAACTTCGGCCGCAATCCGATTACCGGTCACGCGCCGCACCTCGAGCTCCATCTCGCCGTTCGCGAGGTACAGCGGATCACCGACGCGGATATCCAAATGCAGCCGCGGATGGTCGATGAAGATGGATCCATCGCCATCCTTTTTATCAGTACGGAAATGAATGGTATTCCCCTCTTCAAGTTTCCGCCCCTCCGCCGGCAGGACGCCGACACGGATACGAGGCCCCTGGAGATCCTGGAGAATTTTCACCGGCCGCCCCGCCTTTCGCGCCGCGCTTTTGACATATTTCGCACGGGAAACGTATTCCGCTTCCGAACAATGCGAAAAATTCATGCGGGCGATGTCCATGCCCGCGTGCACGAATTTTTCGATCATTTCTTTTGATTCGGAAGCGGGACCCAGTGTGGCGACAATTTTTGTTCTCATATTTTTACAAAAGGATTAGATCCGACGATCGTCGGATCTAATCGCTCGAGATTAATAAAAATTTAATGATTCGCTTCCGACGTAAAAAAGCAAATCTGATGCGAAAAACAAATCCGATGCAAGCAAATCCGATGCAAAAAACAAATTCGATGCAAAAAAACAAAATCGGGGCATGCGTCCCTGATTTCCGTCTCTTGATGGCGGACTTTATTCTTTTGGACTAACCGCAACCAACAACGGACTCGCGATGAAGATGGACGAATAGATGCCAGTGGTCACGCCAACCAGAAGCGTCAATACGAAGTATTGCAGGTCGGCGGGACCTACGAAGTATAACGCAAGCAATACCAGGATCAAAGTGAGCGAGGTATTCACGGAACGCGCGATCGTCTGGTTCACGCTTTCATTTACAATTCTTGCAAACCTGCCCGCGCCCTCCGAAGCCTTGGCGGAGGAGGGACGGTTCAATAAAAGATTTTCGCGGATGCGGTCGAAAACGACGATCGTATCATGCACCGAAAAACCCATGACGACCAAGAGCGCCACGACGAAGTTCGTGTCAATTTCAACATTCAAATAATGGCCGAGGATGGCGAGCATGCCCGCCGGAATGGAAACGTCGTGAAAGAGCGTCAAAAGCGTGATCCAGCCGTATTTCCACGAACTCACCGGACGCGATGTCTTGCGGAACGCGTACGCAATGTAAAGCGAAATGCCGATGAAGACGAGGATGATGGAAATGATGACGTTCTGCCGCAGCGCCGCGCCGACCGAAGGCCCAATGGACTGGAAACTCAATTCCTGGAATGCCGACCATTGGCTTTTGAGGACCGCAAGATCCTTCTGGTGCGCCGCCTCGTCGATCACGCCCATTCGCGCGAGATAGAAGTTGTTCTGCGGGTCATAGCTGATCTGCGCATCCGCGATGCTGAGATTGTGGTTAAAAAACGTCTGGACATCGCCCAGGGAAACATTGGCATTCGGGATTGAAAATTCCCAAAGGGTGCCGCCGGTAAATTCAGCGCTCAATTTAAAACTGAAAACCAGCATGGCAACCACGGCCGCGCCGACCAAAATTCCCGAGATGACGAACCAGATTGACTTATGCCCAACGATATTCAGCATGGATTTAGGATTTCTTTAAATCTTTCGACGCAAATGCCCGCAGGAAAAGCCTGGTCGTGGTAATCGCGCTGAACAAGCTCACAATGACGCCGACGAAAAGCGTCAACGCGAATCCCTGTACGAAGCTCGAGGTGAAGAAATACAGCACGACCGCCGTAATGATGGTTGAAATATTCGCGTCGCGGATCGACGGCCACGCGCGGCGGAATCCCTCCTCGACGGCCGACGCCCGCGGCAAGCCGCGCTTCAGCTCTTCCTTAATGCGTTCGAAAATAAGGATATTGGCGTCAACCGCCATGCCGACCGTGAGCACGAAGCCCGCGATGCCCGCCAAACTCATCGTCACCGAGATCAGCTTGAAAATGCCAAGCGTGAGCGCGATATAAATGATAAGCGCTGCCGCGGCAAAAATACCGTAGAGCCGGTAATAAAAAATCATGAAGAGGACGACGAGCAGGGCGCCGATGATGCCGGCAAAGACCATTTTCTGGAGCGAGTCCGATCCCAGGGTCGCGCTCACCGTCTGCTGGTTGAGGAGCGTGATCGGCGCAGGCAGCGCCCCGGCGTTGAATTGCCCGGCGATCTGGTTCGCGATCTGGGCCGTGATGCTCGGGCCGCTGATCTGCGCCTGGCCGTTCGGGATTTCGCCCTCGACGGTCGGACAGCTCTCAGCGGGACTGTTCGGGATTATGAAATCGCCGTCGATGAAAATGCAAAGCGGTTTGCCGATGTTCTTCTGGGTCATTTGGTCGAAAATCTTCGCGCCATCGGAATTCAGGGTGAAGTTGATGACATAACCCACGCCGCTCTGGTTCAGGGCGATGCTCGCGCCGGTCACGTATTCGCCCGTCAGGTTGGTCGGGATATACTGCGTACTCGTGCCGTTCTGCTCGGTTTCCACGAAATCGAGTGTCGGCGTCTGGCCGATCTGCTGGATGGCCTGGGCCGTATCCTTCACGCCCGGCAGGTCCACCACGAGTTGCGCATTCTGCCCTGATTGCGCCGTATATACCTGCGGTTCGCCGACGCCGAACAGGTTCACGCGTTTTTCGATGACATCGCGCAAACCGGCCACGACCGACGGACGATTATCCGCGCTCACCTGGGAAAGGTCGATATTGTAGACCAAGTGCGCGCCGCCCTCGAGATCAAGCCCCAAATGCCACGGCAGGAAATTCGAACCGAAGCCGCGCGGATAAACAAAAACAGCCGCAGCGATCGCGACAATAATGATAATTGAGAGGAAAAGCCCGGGGTGGCGCCTCATGGGTATGCATAATACCGTATTGCGGAGCGAAAATCAAATAGCTAAAACTGTACGGAACTCCCCGCGCCGGCGGAAACGCGAATAAAAAGACCACGGCTCGCGTGGTCAGAAAGTTATTGCAGGAATTCAACCGCAATCGGATTGCTCGGCACAGAGAGATGCAGGATGATCTGCATGCGTTCCGCGCGGCGCTGCTCTTT
Organism: Patescibacteria group bacterium; assembly: GCA_028865305.1. Classification (GTDB taxonomy): domain Bacteria; phylum Patescibacteriota; class Minisyncoccia; order UBA6257; family 2-01-FULL-56-20; genus REEB161. The sequence continues at coordinate 11,088 of JAGWKM010000034.1, forward strand.
TTTGGTGCGCAATTCCGCAAGAAGGATCGGCTTGTCTTCCGGGTTAAAACCGAACCTCCCCAAATTTTGCGGCGCGAAAAGCATTGCGTCGAACCTTTTCCGATCTTGAAGAGACAGCCGCAAAAGGTTCAATCGAAGCGCGTGGCCAATCGTCCTGATCTTGGCCTGGTTCAGGATTGAAAAGCAATGGATGTCAACGGACAGTTCGTCCCACCGCCTCTCGAGATATCCGCAAACTTCTTCCGTCAACAAAACATAACGGGGCATGAAAACCTCCGTTTAAAGTAAAACAGCCTCGAAGTAAAAAGTCCAGCTCCCGGCTTGATTCAAATCGATTTTTTTTGCAAAATAATACACTTTGAGCTATACTGCCAAGGCGCTTGAATTCGCAAACGCACGCGCGGGAGGGTTGGGAAAGGTTTTCCGGGGAGCCCCATAAGCTCCCGAAGCAGGTCCGAGTCCTGCCCCCGCAACCAGCAAAGAAAAACATCCTCCTTCTGAGGATGTTTTTCTTTGCCCTGATTATGGCAAGACTCGAACGGCGGAGGAGTCGGGCCTGCCTGCCGGTAGGCAGGTTCTCAAAAAATTTCGCTTGCGAAATGTTATCCGAGTCCCGCCCACGAACCGCTCGCGAAAAAATCTTGTAAAAACGGGTTTTCAGAATATAATGGATTCATGCCCGATGCGGCAACGAATATTCAAACCAAGCCGACCGTTATCCCCTGCTTCCGCGATAATTATTTCGCCCTCATTGAAAATAGCGAAGGCACGAATATGTTCCGCCATTGGTATTGCACGGTGAACGGCGCCAAGGAAGACGTCATGCGCGACGGCAATTTCAGCTGCGCCCTGTACGTAACCGGCATTTTAAAGATGCTCGGCCTGGTGGACGAAGTGCAGATCACCGTGCATCGCGCCGTGAGTGCACTCGAACGCTCGGGGTGGCAAAGGATAGATGGCCCCCGGCGCGGCGCGATCGTCGTCTGGGACACACAACCGTCGCAAAAAGAAGAAGCGTGGGTATCAACCGCAGCAAAACACCTCGGCTTTTGCCTCGGCGAAAACACGGCGATCAGCAACCGCGACGAAGCGCACGCTCCGATCAGGCACCCGCTCGATTATCGTCCGGTCCTCTTCTGCTTATGGCACCCAAAGCTCGACGGGAAAGAATAAGCCGGAACCGATTGCCGGACATCTCGCAATATCTTGACCTGCCGCTTAAAAACTGGAAAGCGCGCAGCTGCGGCATTGCGGCGCTTGCGACCGTCATCGGATTCTGGAATGGCGGAACGCCGGATTTAAAAAAACTCCGGCAGGAAGCGGTTGCCGGGCACGCCTATCAAAAAGGCGTCGGCTGGCGCCATAAAGAACTTGCCAGCCTGGCGTTACGGTACGGATTGAAAGGCAAAAACTTCGATTGGGCTCCGGAACCGGAGAAGATCGCCTGGAAAAAATTCCGGCAGGCGCTCAAAAAGGGTCCGGTCATTGCATCGATCCATAAAGATTTCAAACCGCGGAACGGAGGCCATCTTATCGTGGCAAACCGCATTCGGGCCGGTAAAATTTTTTATCACGAACCGGCATCAAGAACGAGAAAAGGCATTATCCGCTCGGTCAGCGTAAACAAATTCAAAACCGGATGGAAAAAGCGGATCATCGCCGTCAACCCGGAAACCAGGCATAAAAAAATCCGGTAAAACCTCCCGATCGGAAGGTTCTACCGGATCCCCTTTTTTATCACTCT
>JAGWKM010000143.1 GCA_028865305.1 Patescibacteria group bacterium
CGCCAACGAAACAGTGGTGATACCCAACTGCCTGCTTTTCAAAACATAGAAAGTCCGGACGCCTTTATCGAGCCCGGCTGCCAATTCTTCGAGGAATATCTGCTGCGACCCCCATAAATTCAACGGCGAACCTCGCGCGTCGATCGCCGGCGCCTCCTTGCTGTCGATACGAAGTAGCCTTATAAATTTATAAAATAGCGGGAGCCATTTGGTAGCGTTGCCCATTAAAACCTGCCGCTTGCGGCCTGCATCATATCGAGCATCGTAAACGACGAATTACGGGTAAAAGGATTTCCCGCCCCCTGCATCGGGCTAAAATCGAATTTATAATCCTTCAATACCGCGAGAACTTTCTTGCCGACGGCATCCTGCTTCTCAAGATCACGCAAGGATTTCTCGATAGTCTTTATTTTCTGCTCGACCATATTCTCCAAAAAATTCGGCCCTTTTTTCTTCTTAAACTTGCCGACCAGCCGCCGGTATTTAGCCGCGTTGCGTTCCATATTCCTCTGCGTATTCGCAATCTCAGCTAACTTGCCGCCGATCAATATCTTCATGTCGGATATGATATCGAACTCGACCGGGTCGCCGCCACGCTGCTCGATAGACGACAACACGCTCTCGAACGCCTGGCCCAGGATATTAATAACCTGCGACTCTTCATTATCAGGATTTTTATCGCTATCGTCGCCGGTCTGGTCGTACTTGTCACGGCGGTCCTCGTCCATCAGCACGTCATAAGCGTGCTTGACCAACGCGAATTTCTCCGGCGCGCCGCCGGTATCAGGATGCGCCTTCTTGGCCTTATCCCGGTACGCTTTCTTGATATCGTCCCTCGATGCCTTCTTGCCGACGCCGAGCAGAGCGTATAAATCGCTCATTCCAATATCCTCTGCATGAAAGCGTAGTACGCCATAGAAATACCGCCCGCACATTCGGTCCGGCTCATCATTCCGCTATTATAAGTTTCAAAATCGCCATTCTTATGCTTCGCATACCCGACTATACCCTGTATATCTCCGTTCTTCGCCTCGGCCAGTAAGGTCTCAAGCAACTCCACCAATTCCCGGTGTATCTTGACATTATCCGTATTCAACAGCCGAATTTCGCTCACGAAACTTGCCTCCTGATAGCGACCCCGGCGCGCGCATCTTCAGACATTGCCGCTGGATAAAGTTCGGGGTTATTCAAAATAATCTGCCGGAATTTATCGTCGAAATGCGGCACCACATCGGTCTCGAATAACCCCTCTTTATTCCGCCGGTAATGAAATAAAGGTTTGTCGATACCGACGGCTTTGTAACCGAGCCCCGCCGCCTCGATCCAGAACGACCAATCTTCCGCCCCGCGGACATTGGTCTTAAACCCATTAACTTTCTCCCATATCTCGCGCTTGAACATGCTGCAATACGAAAATTGATTACCGTGGATTAGCATCCCATACTCGAACTTCCCCGCCGGCCAATAGACTTCATCGAGCCCGAAACACTGCGTCCCGGTATAAACGATCCCGGCATCCGGATTTTCCTCGAACGCCTTCACGCATTCCTCGACCATCGTCGGCTCGATCCAGTCATCGGCATCGAGGCAAAGAATTAAATCGGCCATACTCAACCCCGCCGAAAATATGCCCGCGTTCCGCATATAAGCCGGCTGGCCGGAATTGGTATCGTTATAGATAGCCCCTATACCGGTTTTATAACTCTCGATAATCGATCGCGATCTGTCGGTACTGGCATCGTCACAGACAATAACCTGTACATTCTTGTAAGTCTGCGCGAGCGCGCTATCGATCGCCCGCATGATAAACATCTCCTGGTTATAACTCGGTATGATAATCGCGACCGAAGGCTGCGCTTTCACCTTCTCCGGCAAAATCGACGCCTTGACGACATCTTTCATCGACGCGTCCGGTTTAAGCTTCACGAAAAACGGCGCCAAATAATTAATCCTGGCCGTGTCTAAATTCTCGCCACGCTCGATCGCGTAAGGCACAAACTCCTTCGACCCGTTCCGGTTTAAATAATTACCGTCAACGCCGTCGCATACAGTGATGCTCTTGCACGCTCCGCACGGATCCCGCGGGAACACTTTCGCCGCCCCGATGCCACGTACATTAAAAATATCCATATCGCCTATCTTGCCCCGCGCCGGCAGCAGCTCGGCCCCTGGCGACGGCTGCCCTCCGATACTCGGTAGCCTCTTGCCTTGCATCACGGGATCCCCGTACCCGCCATCGATGCCCGGCATATGCTCGATAGCATTCCCCCACTCATAAGGATCGAACCGGACACCCACAATACCGACGACATGTTTCTCAAGCCCCGCCATCGAGCATAAAGGGGCATAGCGAATATTAACCCCGACGCCGGCCGCATCCAAGATCTCGACCGCTTCCCGCAAATACGGATAAACATCGATGTAACGCGCCTGCGTCCCCCGCGCCCGGCCATCGCTCCACGCGTAGTACGCGTTATGCAGGATGAAATTATGCAAATAAATCCTGTGCTGGATTACTTCCGCCGCTATCTTAGGAAGGTCTTTGTAGTTTTCCTCGACGACAACCGTGTTTCCGCAATAATCGAATCCTTTCCTGTCAAGCGCCTCGAATGCCATCCGCTGCTTGATCCACGACCCTCCGGTTAACTCCATCATCTTTTCTTC
>JAGWKM010000035.1 GCA_028865305.1 Patescibacteria group bacterium
CGGTCGCCGAAGCGCTGCGACGGCATCGCGGCCTTCATATCTCACAGAAGAAAATACTCGTTTCGATCATCCTCTCCCATTTGACGAGAGAAAAACCGAAATGAACATTCTCCTGAAAAAAACACACCGATTTTTCCTTAACTCGAAAAGCGTAGAGGAATTTGTGGCGATGTTCCCGTGACTGGAATGTCCTGCCGCTCTTGCCGAAGCACTCGGTCATGATGGTCTTGATGACGCGCTCGGCTTTGCCATTCGTGTAGGGATGCCGCGGTTTCGTGAAGCTCTGACTGATACCATGGCGCCGGAGTCCGGCCACGAAGGGATGGTCCGGCCTGCCCTTGTATTCACTGCCGTTGTCACTGAACGCTTTTTCCATCCGGAACGGCAGCGCATGGAGCGTCTCTTCGAGAAAGATGGCCGATGAATACGAAGTTTTGTCCGGCAAAATATCAGCCACCAGGAACCGGCAAAAATCATCGATAGCCACGTGGAGCCACTCCCGCGGGCCGGAAATCGCCTCGCCGTACATGACGGGCAGCTTCTTCGTGATGACAGAGAGGGATGCTTTAGGAAGGATTATCAGGTTGTCGGCTGCGGCAGAAGGTTTTTAAAAACCAAGACAGTTGACTTTTTTTGATAGTTTGCTATAATTATGGCGTTCTTTGAAAAGTAAATTTGCAAGGTTTTACGTGCATGAGGCGAGTATTCTGCGGGTTTTTGAGAAGCCCGTTGAACACTCGTCTCATGCAAGTCGAGGCGATCCCGCCACAAGCGGGTAAATCTCATCAACCGAAAGAGGTATACGATGGACAACGCCACCGTTCACCCCGTAACGCCGGAAATCCCGGCAGACGTTCAATTCGAGAAACAACTCGGCACGCTCACGGCATTTGTCCGCGTTATGCGGCAGGCAGGATTGCCGATCGAAACGGCACTGCAGCTTCCCATCGACGACCCCGATATGCGGGAACGATTGGTCAACTACTGGCTCGCCGGAGCTCCGGAAATCAACACTCCGTTGCCCGCGACGCTCATCGTGAAATATGAACCAACGCCGAGCCAGATCCGCGCCCGCGAGATTATGGGCAAGAATTTCCTCGGCATCGAGGAAGCGATCCGCCACTACGGCGCGGCATACACCGAGGAGCAACTCGCCGCGCTCGCCGAAATCCGCGATGAGGATGGGCATATCATTACGGAAGCCGAGCTCGAGGAATGCAAGAATACGCACCTCCTCGTCGCTGGCTTCCCGATGACAATCCTCGACATCCGGAAGAAGGCGCCGAGCAAGAAGCCGAAGAAGGCCTTCTATTCCTACAAAGACGCATGGTACAACACTCAAGCGTTCGCAACGGATGAGTTGGTCGGGCTTTGCTGGCACCTGATTCGGAAGACTGCCGTCGACGATTCGTTCTCGAAGGCGTACCAGAACCAGACGCCGCTTCTCGGAGCGAACGACTACGTGCCACGGGCGTGCAACCTCGTCTATGCCGTCATGCTGTATTTTATGGTGACTGGCGAGCGGCTCTTTGCAAACTGCTACGTCCGCACGGTGACTCTGGATTCGGACGGCTACCGGGTCGACGTCGGCAACTTCGACGCCGACGGTCTCGATGTCAGCAGCCTCTGGGGCGGCAACCCGGTCGGCAGCTTCGGCCTGTCCTCCGCTCGGAAGTCCAAAAAGTAGAACCTTGAATGTTGAGGGCTTGACCCTCTTGATCCCTTTTCTTCTTGAGCCTTCGGCGCGCGATTTTTTCGCAAAGCGCCGGAGGCTCAATTTCTTTTTATAATCCATGATATAATCTGATAATCTCGTTCATGCAGGCGCGGTTACGGCTTCGCCTCGCGGGATATCTCGCCTTAACGGTTGTACGATCATCAGTCTTCAGCGAGAGCTGCCAGAATGGCGCCGTCCAAGGATTGCGCCAGCGTGCTGCAAAGGATGGAGATGGACTTCTTGCCCGTTCCTAGCGGAGGTATCCGGCTTCGGCCGGACTGCTCCCGAATGAAATTCAGGAGGGAGAGGACAACGTGGCCCCTTGCGGACTGACAACCTCGACCTTCGGTGACACGGACGGGAACGGGCAATCTCTGGATTCGGACGGCAACCGGGTCAACGTCGGCAACTTCGACGCCGACGGTCTCAATGTCAACAACAACTGGGACGACAACCCGAACGACAACATCGGCCTGTCCTCCGCTCGGAAGTCATCACTCTTTCTTCTGTGTGAACGCCCGCCATATGGCGGGCGTTCATCTTACGGCTGGCAGCGAAGCAGAAATGAAAATCCCTTTTCATTTCTGCTGAGCGAACCAGACGAAATATTGCGTTTCGCAATATTTAGCGTTCGCGCGAGGTCTTGATCCATCCGCCGAGCTGTCGGCCGATGTCGTCGATGACCGCCTGAAGCGCGACGTACTTCTTCGCGTCAATCGCTTTCGTCTCCTTCATGAGCCGTACGAAAACGCGGAGAAGGTTCAGCTTCACGCTCGTGCGTTCGAGCGTCGCGGTCTTGTCTACTTGCCGCGATTGGCTTGCAAGGAGGATGCCCTCGATGACGTCGAGGCTCGCGTCCTCGCTCCGCTGCCAGACGGCGTAGCGATCCTGCCGCGGAATCTCGGCGCGGTAGCCGTAGAGCGTCTTATAAAGTTCATATGCCTTCCGGAAGACCGGAACGTCAAAATCGTCCATAATATTTTTTTGATGAAAGTTTATACCGATTTATTCGACCAAATCATTTCCCCGGAGAACCTCTTTGCGGCATGGGAGGTATTCAAGGCGGACAAGCGAAAGAAGGCGGACGTGGCGCGGTTCGAATACGCTCTCGAGAAAAATATTTTCGGATTGCACCGCGACCTTCGGAGCCAAACCTACCGCCATGGCCCGTACCATGGTTTCTGGATCACGGATCCGAAACAGCGGCGCATCCATAAGGCATTGGTGCGTGACCGCGTCCTGCACCATGCCATCTTCGCGGTCGTGAATCCGATTTTCGAGCCGACGTTCATCTCGCGGTCGTTCTCCTGCCGCATCGGGTTCGGCACGCACCGGGGAGTCGCGGCTCTTCACGGCATGATGCGGAAAGTGAGCGGAAATTCCACGAAGCCGTGCTTCGTCCTGAAATGCGATATCCGCAAATTCTTCGACTCCGTCGACCACGCCATCCTGCTCGCAATGTTCGAGAAGCGCATCAAGGGTGAAAAAACGATGCGACTTCTCAAAGCCATTATTGAGAGCTATGACGCGGCGCCAGTTCGAGAGAGAGAGAGAGAGAGAGAGAGAGAGTAAACCCGCGGCCGCGCCAAGAGGTATCCCCATCGGAAACCTTACGTCACAACTTTTCGCGAATGTCTATATGAACGAATTCGACCAGTTTGTAAAGCATGTTTTGAAGGTGAAGCATTATGCCCGTTATACGGATGATTTTGTGGTAGTGGCCGATGACCCCGTATGCCTCGAGGATCTTTTACCACGCATCAGGCAATTTTTGAAAGAACGCCTCATGCTTGACCTTCATCCGAAGAAGGTCGCGATCTTGAAATTCCATCGTGGGGTCGATTTCCTCGGCTACGTCGCACTGCCGCACCACCGTACCGTACGAACAAAAACGCAAAAGCGCATTTTCAAAAATCTTGAACGGCTCGTCGCGCGTTACCGCACGGGTGCTATTTCCAAGGAACGGCTTGAGGCGTCGCTCCGCTCCTATCTCGGCGTTTTCTCGCACGCCGACGCAAAACGGCTCGAGGAAAAGCTGAAAAATCTTGTCTGGTTTTAAACAATTTTGTGAATTGAAATTATTTTTGTGCGATGATTGATTGAACACTATCATATACAAGAAAAATTTTGAAAAATATAGTAAACTATCCGAATGCGCCTAAGTCTTGGCATCGTTGGCCTTCCGAACGTCGGCAAATCGACGCTGTTTAAGCTGCTCACGCGGCAGGAGGTGCATATCGCGAATTACCCGTTCGCGACCATTGATCCGAACGTCGGCATCGTGCCGGTACCGGACGAACGGCTGCAAAAACTTTCCTCGATGAGCAAATCGAAGAAAACCATTCCGGCGGTGGTGGAATTTTACGATATCGCCGGATTGGTGAAGGGCGCGAACAAGGGCGAAGGGCTTGGCAACCAATTTTTGGCGAATATCCGCGAGACGCAGGCGATTGTGATTGTCCTGCGCGTGTTTGAGGATCCGGACATCATCCATGTTGAAAATTCAGTGGATCCCTTGCGCGATCTGGAGATCATAAATTCAGAACTGGCCCTGAAAGACCTTGAATCTGTGGAAAAAGCCCTGGCAAAAGCCGACTCCGAGGCAAAAAGCGGCAAAAAGGAAGCTCTCCATGACCGCGAGCAATTGGTTCAGGTTAAACAAAAACTGGATACCGGCGAACTACTGAACACCCCCGAATTATATTCTCTTATTCGCGCGAATAAGAGAATAGCAGAATTGAATCTTTTGGCCGCGAAAAAACAGCTTTATCTTTTGAATGGCAAGGAGGAAAACGTCAGTGCGGATTTGAAGGCAAAGATCAAAGGCCTGGGCGCCGATTATTTGGCGATCGATCTAGCCGAGGTAACCGATGTTTCCGAATTAATCAGAAAGGCGTATGCAATCCTGAACCTGGAAAGTTTCTTTACAACCGGCGAGGACGAGACGCGCGCCTGGACCATCGAATGCGGCGCGAAGGCGCCGCAGGCCGCGGGGGTCATCCATACCGATTTTGAGCAGAAGTTCATCCGGTTGGAAACCGTGCCGTATGCGAAGTTGGTCGAAGCCGGCAGCTGGAACGCGGCGAAGCAAAAAGGCTGGTTGCGGCTCGAGGGAAAAGAATACGAAGTGCAGGACGGGGATGTGATAGTGGTGAGACACGGATAGGAAGAACGGGGAGAATGAAGAAAGAAGAGTGAAGAAAGGAGAATGGAGTATGAAGTATGGGAAGATGAAGCTTCTCCTCTCCATTCTCCATTCTCCATTCTTCATTCTTCTTTCTTCATTCTTCATTCTTCATTCTCCCTACTTCATTCTCCATCTGCTACAACGGCGGCAAGGCGGCCTCCTCGTACCGCTTGTCAATGCTCTTGAAGCTGGCTCGTTCGCGGTCGAACATCAGCTCGATCTCGCCAATCGGCCCGTTGCGGTGCTTGGCTATAAGGATATTCGTGATATTGGTCTGGTCATTCGCGTCAACCGAATCCGCTTCCTTCCGGTAAATGAAGGCGACGATATCCGCATCCTGCTCGAGCGATCCCGAGTCGCGCAAATCCGACAGCCGCGGCGTTTTATGGTCGCGCTGTTCGACGTTTCTTGAAAGCTGCGAGATGGCCAAAACCGGCACCTTGAGCTCGCGGGCGAGCGCCTTCATGCCGCGGGAAATTTCGGTGATTTGGGTTACCACATTGTCGCTCGAGGTGCGTGGCCGGATGAGTTGGAGGTAATCGACGATCAGGAGATCGAGTCCGTGCTCCACTTGCAGCCGCCGCGCCATTGAGCGCATTTGGAGTACATTCAGGGAAGGGGAATCATCGATGAACAACTTGACTTCGGAGAGCCGGTCGAGTGCGCCCTGGATCATCATGAATTCGGAATCGTCCTGGATGCGGCCGGTGAGGATATGCCAGAGCGGCACCTGCGATTCGGCAGAAACGATGCGGTCGATGACCTGTTCGCGCGACATTTCGAGCGAGAAGATGCCGACGCTCGAGCCGGCGAGCGCCGCGTTCCGGGCGATGTCGAGTGCGAAGGATGTTTTGCCCGATGACGGCCGTGCGCCGAGGATGATCAAGTCTGATTTTTGGAGGCCGGAGAGTTTGTTGTCAAGCGCCGGAAATCCGGTCGCGACGCCGCGCAGGCGGTCGCCGCCGGCATGGAGCTTTTCGATCCGTTCGTAAGCGTCTTTCAATTGGTCCTTCAGCGGCGCGAAGTTTTGCGGAAGGGATTTTTGCGAAATGTTCAAAATTTTCTGTTCGATTTCGTCGAGCAGGTCCTCGATTTCGTGCGGTTCGAAAACCGTTTCCGTTATTTCGGCGGATGCCCTGATGAGGTCGCGGCGCACCTTCTTTTCCTTCACGATATTCGCGTAATGTTCGACGTGCGATGCGGTCGAAATCTGGTTTGTGAGTTCCGCCAAGTAGCTTGCGCCGCCGATGTCTTTCAGCAGATCCTTTTCCTTCAGGAAATTGCCAAGACTCATTACGTCGATCGGTTGCCGTTTTTCATAGAGTGCCAGAATGCCTTCGTAAATTTTTTCGTGGGCAGGAGAATAGAAATCCGGGGGAACCAAAAGGTCTGCCACGCGGAAAATGGCGTTTTTATCGATGAGGAGGCTTCCGAGAACTGCCTGTTCAGCTTCGAGGTTCTGGGGCGGGATTTTTAATTGGGATTTCTTGGGGGACATGGGAAGAGAACGACAAATGCAGAATGACGAATGACAAATGTCATTTGTCATTTGGGCCAGAGAAACGGCCCACGCGGCGTGTTCTCTATCATATATCCTAACCCTTCGATTTCCTTCCGCAAAGCATCTGATTGCGCAAACTGTTTATTAGTTCTGAATTGCTCCATTTCTTCCGCCATTTTTTCGATTTTCTCCGGAATTTGCGGGTTTGGCAGGGCAATCGAGAACAGTTCGAAGAAATGTTCTATGGTTTGCGCATAAGTCCGCGCAACCGGTGCATCAAGATTCCACACGTCTTTTTGATGGGAGGAAATGAAGGAATAGAGGTCGGCGAATGCTTTGGGGGTGTTGAGGTCGTCTTCCAAAGCATCCAATATACTGCCATCGGAAGCCGGCGCCATCGGAAGCTGGCGGCTTTCGATGCCGTTTAACATTTTTTTTAGTTTTCGGACAAACATTCCGATATCCTGCAGGTTGGTTTTTGCTTCTTCCGCGAGCCCATCGGTATAATCCATCGGCGAACGGTAGTGGTGCTTCAAGACGAGCAAGCGCAAAATCTCCGGCGGATATTTTTTGAGGAAGTCGCGGATGGTGATAAAGTTCCTTAAACTTTTCGACATTTTTTTGCCGTCAACGAGCAGCGCGCCGGTGTGCATCCAGATTTTAACGAATTCTTCCGGCTTGATGCCTGAAGCTGAAATCTGTTGCGCCATTTCGGCTTCGTGATGGGGGAATTTCAAATCGGCGCCGCCGCCATGGATATCGTAGCCCGGACCAAAATAATATTCGGTGATGGCGGTATCTTCGATGTGCCATCCCGGCCGGCCGGCGCCGAGACGCGTATTCCATGATGGCTCGCCTGGCTTCGAAAATTTCCACAGCGCGAAATCTCCTTTGTTGCGCTTGCTGACCGATTCATCGATGCGCGAAACCGAGTCCTCCGCCTGTTCCACGGTCCGGCCGCTCAGTTTGCCATAATCAGGATCCTTCGCGATATCAAAATACCAGCCGTCGCCATCGATTTTATAGGCAAAACCTTTTTCGATCAGCCGTTCCGTTTGCGCCGCGATCTGCGGGATGAAATCCGTCGCTGGAGCGTAATGCGTTACCGCATCCACGCCGAGCACGGCCATGTCATTGAAATAAGCATCGGTAAATTCCGCTGCAAGTTTCAGCGGATCTTTATTTTCTTCTGCCGCGCGCCTGATGATTTTGTCGTCAATGTTCGTTATGTTCTGCAAATAATTCACTTCATATCCCCGGGATTGCAGATATTTTGCGAAAAAATCGAAGAAAATATAGGTCCGCGCGTGGCCAATGTGGGAATAATCATAAACCGTCGGCCCGCAAACGAAGAGGCGCAGTTTCTTCTGTTCCGGCAACGGCTCCTTTTGCCGCGATAGGGAATCGTAAATTTGGATCATGCTTCCATTGTACATTTTTTACGGGAAATTTACCTAGAGCCCATCCCGCCCGGGCTTCGAGTTAAACGGCGCGAGGCCCAGGTGCGAGGGTGACGGTGCGCGAGCGTACTCCGAGTCCGATGGCAATGGCTGTTTTCATTAAATAATCTTTATTTTTTGTTTAGGAAAAATTTAGGTTGATTATGGTATTTTCCCCAAAGGGGGATCCGCAATCGGCCGGGCGGGTTTGAAGTTTTTTGAAAATTGCCGTATACTATTTACCGTTATGGCACTCGCATATACCGATCTAACCAAAGGGATTTTGTTCGTGATGGATGGCGCCCCGTATGAGGTGCTCGATTCGCATTTCCTGCGGATGCAGCAGCGGAAGGCGGTCGTGCAGACGCGGATCAAGAACCTGATCACGGGCAAAATTTTGGACCGCAATTTCCAGCCGAGCGATTCGTTCGAGGAAGCGGAGATCGAGCGGCGCCAAGCGATGTTCATTTACCAGAACCGCGGGGAATTTTGGTTCCATGAGGAGGGGAATCCGAAGAACCGTTTTTCGCTGCCGGCGGACTTGGTCGGCGAGCAGGGGCAGTTCCTGAAACCGCAAACGAAAGTGACGACGATGGTGTTTAATGACAAGGTGATCAAACTGGACATTCCGATTAAAATGGAATTCAAAGTGATTGAGGCGCCGCCGGCGATCCGCGGCAACACGGCGCAGGGCGGGAACAAGCAAGTGACGATCGAAGGCGGAGCGAAGGTCAATGTGCCGCTTTTCGTGAACGAAGGGGAAACCATCCGCATCAATACGCAAACGGGGGAGTACGTGGAACGGGTATAGCCATTTTGGTCCAAGGCGAGGGATCTCGCTCATTATCCTGGCGGATTCGTCCGCCGTAAAAATGATCATGACCAAGAGAATATCGTCCGGTACGGCGCATCAGCTGCCCGATGATTTGAAAAAGGCCCTCATGGCCGACAAGGCGGCACTTGCAAAATGGGAGGACATTACGCCGCTCGCGCGCAACGAATGGATTTGCTGGACTGTTTCGGTAAAACTTGACGAGACGCGGCGGGAGCATGTAGGGCGGGTCGTCTCGGAGCTCAAAGAAGGCATGCGCCGGCCGTGCTGCTGGAGCGGCTGCATCCATCGCAAAGACAAGTCCCTGAACGCTTTGCAAAAATGGCTTCTCGGCAGGCGCCGTAAATAAAGGCGGAACCGTCAAAACTTTCGCTATGGCACCTTCATTTTCGGCGAGCGAACCAACAATGGAGTATGCCGCGTTTTCCAAGGACGCCAGTATGGTTTATGGCCGAATATGAATGGCATAACCCAAAAAAATAGAAAGACTTACGATGCTCTTGCAAAAGAGTATGATGAGAAAGCCGCCGTAAGGAAAACTTACAATGCCGGCATATTCGATCGGTTTTCCCAATTTATAACGACAGGAAAAGAAATCCTTGATATTGGATGTGCGGTGGGCTTGGATTTGGAGAATTTCACGGAGAAGGGGTTCATCCCTACGGGTATCGAGCTTTCCGGAGAGATGGTAAAAAGAGCAAGAAAAAGGAATCCGGGCGCCAAAATTTACGAAGGTGATTTCATAAAGCTGGAAATCCAAGGGCAATTTGACGCCGTTTGGGCGCAATCATTTATCCACCTTTTCCCGAAGAAAGAAGTTCCTGATGTGTTGGGGAAAATAAGAAATTGCCTTAAGGATGAAGGTGTCGCTTATTTTACGACTACCAAATCAGAAAAAAGCAGCGAAGGCTGGGTCGAAAAAGCGGATTATACGGGAAACCATAAAAGATTCAGGAAGCACTGGATAAAAAACGAATTGCAGGAAACTTTTGAGCAGGCCGGATTTTCAATACTCGAATATTACGAGATAAACGATCCCTTCAATAAGACGTTTATGATTTTTACCCTGAAGAAATAGGATGATTTTCAAAGGAAATCATAATAAATTCGATGAAGGCATGAAAGCTTATTTGGCTATAAAGTTTAAAGAAGATTTTTCGAACCGGGGCTTGATCGAAGAAATCTCGAGTGTTTTAGAAAAAGATGGCATCGAAACCGTCGTGATGGCGCGTGATCATGAGAAATGGGGCGAGAAGAAATTCACCCCAGAAGAACTCATGATAAAAACGTTCGAGGAGATAGATTCGGCCGATTTTTTTGTTATTGAGTTTTCGGAGAAGGGAGTTGGCTTGGGAATTGAAGCCGGATATGCACATGCCAAACAAAAACCGATTTTCGTGGTGGCCAAAGAAGGGTCCGATATTTCGAGCACATTGCAGGGGATCGCGGCCGAGGTTATTTTTTACAGGAATCCGGGAGATTTGTCCGGTAAAATAAAGCATCATAAAAATTTGAGATTTTAGCTGAAGGTAATCGAAACCGGAAGGCATGTTCGAGGCGGAAGCGGTCGATAAAATTCAAGACATCGCGGGACAAATTGCGTCTTTTGCGGTATAATATGGCCGTATGAAGGGTGATAAAACCGTTTTCATAGGCATGAGCGGCGGCGTTGATTCGTCCGTTGCGGCATATTTGTTAAAAAAACAGGGCTATAATGCCGTGGGCGTTTTCATGCGCTGCTCGGATGGCGGTAGCGGTTCCACTTCGCCCGCTGGGTTTCGCGGGGCAAGCTGCGGATGGGAAAAGGATGCGGAGGACGCGCGGCGGGTGGCGGAACATTTGAAAATTCCTTTTTATGTTTGGAATTTCGAGGAGGAATACGAGCGGCGCGTCGTACGATATATGATTGACGGCTATCGGAACGGACTCACGCCGAACCCGGACGTGATGTGCAATAAAGAGATCAAGTTCGGTTTGTTCCTCGAAAAAGCGCTTGCGGCGGGCGCGGATTATGTGGCGACCGGGCATTATGTGCGGTTGGAGAAGGCAGAATGTAGAAAGGAGAATGTAGAAAGGGTAAGAAAAAGGAAAGCCCCCATTCTCCATTCTCCGTTCTCCATTCTGCGGTCTGCCATCGATTCCAACAAAGACCAATCCTACTTCCTTTGGACACTCACGCAACAGCAGTTGCAGTACTGCCTTTTCCCGATTGGTGATTATCTGAAGCCGCAAGTGCGCGAGATTGCCCGCAAAGCCGGCCTGCCGACGGCAGAAAAGAAGGATTCGCAGGGGATTTGCTTTTTGGGGAACGTGGATGTCGGGGATTTCCTGAGGCAGTATATCGCGGAGCGGCCGGGGGATTTGATGACCGTGGACGGGAAAAAGATCGGCGAACATTCGGGGGCCCAATTTTATACGATTGGCCAAAGGCATATAAAGGCAAATTTCCAATTCCCGATGACTAATGGCCAACACCAGAGGAAGCCGTTGTACGTCACGGCCAAAGATATCGATTCTAATACCGTTGTGGTTGCCGAAGGCGCCGAAAATCCGGCGCTGTTCAGGAGGGAGGTTAATTTGACAATGATGAATTTTATAGATCCGTTATTTGCTAATTTAGTTAAATTAGCAAATAGGGCGGGCGGCGTGAAAGTTTTCGCTCGAGTGCGGTATCGCCAGCCGTTGTTTGCGGCAAAATTGACCCTCGAGGACAAAAAATGGAAACTTATTTTCGATCAGCCGCAAAAATTCGTGGCATCCGGCCAATCGGCGGTGTTTTACAAGGAGCAAGGAACAGGGAACAGGGAACAGGGAGGATACGAAATGCTCGGCGGCGGCGTGATTGTTTGATACAATCAGATCATGCCAAGAATCAGCGCGGGACTTTTGATGTATCGGCGGCGGACCGGAATGCTTGAAGTCCTGCTCGTCCATCCGGGCGGGCCGTTTTTTGCGAAAAAAGATTTGGGGGATTGGAGCATTCCGAAGGGCGAAGTCGATGGCACTGATGCGGATGAGTTCGCGGCGGCGAAGCGGGAGTTCGAAGAAGAAACGGGCATGAAACCGGAAGGCCGGTTCATTTCACTCGGTTCGATCACGCAGGCGGGCGGCAAAGTCGTCCACGCTTGGGCACTTGAAGGCGATTGCGATCCGGCGAACATTCGGAGCAATACGTTCAAAATGGAATGGCCGCCGCGGTCGGGACGGGTGCAGGAGTTTCCCGAAGTGGACCGCGCGGCATTTTTTGCGATGGAAATGGCACGCCAGAAAATAAAGCCGACACAAGCAGAATTTTTGGGACGTTTGCAGGATTTGTTTCAAATCCGCTAACATTCCCTGTTTTGGCATATATATTGCGGAATTTGGTTTGAATATATATACTTTCCGTGAAAAGAGGTGTTCTTTGAAAATAGAGTTTACCGTTCCGGAAAACCTTATGCTAATCGAAAAGGAAGTCGTGAGCGCGGTTATCGGAGCCGTTCCGCCCGGTTGGGCTTGTCTGCGAGGAATGTTATTTGCACCTCGGGCCTTGATCAATTCGGGAGAAGTTTCGGTTTCGACCCATTTTGTTTTCGGTGTTTCGATCCATCAGATGGTCGACAAAACGGAGCCAGGAGTGCACGCCGATATTTTTGGCGTGCTGGTCCAGGGGCGCAAACCTTCTTCGATCACCTTCGGCCAAAATGGCGGTTGTTGTGAAGTTATGCCGCTCGAACAGTCCAAGGCCATGGCTGTCCATTTTATTCTGCTTGGCTATCGCGGCCGACTGCAGTTCGACCGGCGCGAAGGCGAATATTTGTCCGATCCGCCGGATTTCAGATGTGAAATCCTCATGCGGCCGGGGGCCAGCCGGCCAGGTGGAACGTCCATCTGGGTTGAGCGCAACTGCGAAGAAATTCGAGTTAAGGAAAAATCGGTGTGTTTTTTGAAGCGTCAGCACAGACGAAAAAGCTAGATATCATCAAGCTCTTTCGTTTGGGTTGACTTCGAAACAGACAAGCGCTTGTCTGTTTGCATGAGAAAATACAACAAAATATGCGAGCAGTGC
>JAGWKM010000144.1 GCA_028865305.1 Patescibacteria group bacterium
TTGCTGTTGGCGTAAGCGCCGGTATAGTCGGTGTACGTTGCAAGAGGAGTCGTCGTTCCACTGACGTAGGTGAACAGGCAGCCGCCTGCGTTCGGCACGCCGGTATTTGTGAGCCACTGGCTTTTCGTGAATGGGACCAGTTGGTTTTGCGCAGGCGAAACAGAAGCGAAGGCGCACACCATGGCCAGCATGAAAAGGATTCTTTTCATTAGGTTTTTCCCTGTTTTAGAAGCTATGATTTCCCCGTGTTAGAAGCTGCGATATATGCGTGCATCGGCGGCTATCTTATTGTGTCGTTTGTTCATTGGCTTGACCGCCGCCAGCTTCGGAAGCAACAGCGTTCCCGAGAGCGTTTGAGTATCCCGAAACCTTAGCCAAGCCTGCCGGTATCGTCAGTTGGCCCTTGCTTGCTTTATTGAGAATGATGGCGAGCCGGGATTTGACGATTGGATCATCTACTACCGCCTTCAAAATACCGCTAACGGCTCCAAGGCCCGTACTGCCAGTAACCGCAGTTCCCGCAGCGCCCATGATCGGCGTTCCAATCCCGATCAATTGATGATTGCTGATTCGCGCCACGGCCCGCTCAAGCAATGGCTGAAGTTCAAGTAGCTTTCCTTCTTCAGCATTTAATCCCTTAATTTCAGGGAATTGCGTTTGCAGTTCTTCCTTGATACCGCGAGCAAGTGCTTTTTGAGCCTCGACCGATGCACTGCTCAACTCGCCATATGCTTTGTTCCCGAGTTGCGTATAGGTGCCACTCTTTAGCTTTTGTGCGACATCGGCGGGAATATTCGTGGGCTGATTGCGGAGAAATTCGTTCCCTGTGTCCGCCACCGCGTTTAGATCGGATTCAGGAGTAACCTGAGTCGCAAATTTCTGCGCTGTCTGCCCGAGTCGCCCAGCAACGGAATACTTGTTGACCGTTGCGCCCGAGTTGGCCGCATTCTGAATTGTGGTCTGCACTTTATCGTTGAGGGATTTAACCAATCCGGCGAGTTTATCGAGTCCGCTTTCGCTCACAGGGATGCTATTTTCCATGCCCGTCGCCGCAGCCGTGGCTCGTTCCGCAGGGGAGAGCGTGGTGCTCGGTTTAAGTGCGCTTTCGTAAAGGCGTGATGCAATCGGACCTGCCTTCGGGATGCTAGCCTTCACGCTTTCGAGCAGTTTAGGGCTCGCAAGATTCAATCCGATACCGCTCGCGGCACCGAGAGCTTGCGCAGTTTTCCCTTGTTCCATCAAATCACCGGCTCGCTCCGAAGCTGGCCCGAGAAGCGGTACGATTCCATTGAGCATTACTGCCGCACCGTCAGCGTAATTGCCCTTTTTAAATAAATCTTCAGCCTTTTGGCGTATTTGCTCACGCGTTGCCGAATCTGCTGCCAAGGTTGCTACAGGATGACGAACGGCTTGATATGCGCCTTCAATGCCGGTAATAGGATTCACTTGGCTCAGGAGTTCCTTGCCATAATCAACCGCCGAATCCATCCATGTACGTTTGGGCTGGTCCTGCGTTTCCAACTGATAGCCTGGAGGAAGAGGAGGCGTGCCACCTTGTTCTAGCTGGTAGCCCGAGGGAAGTGGTGGTAGCGCGGCGGTACTCACTGAATCGGTTGCCCTGTCTGTGCGTCAACCCACTTCCCACCTATCGCCGCGATACGATGCCCATTGGGGCCTACTGCTGTTGCCGTTCCTGCGGGAAGCTGGAACCCAGCATTCGCCCCGCCAAAGTTCGGCTGCGCCTTAATCCCCTGCTGGTACTGCTGCTGCAATGCGCCACGTTTGGAGTTCATCAATGCGATAGCGTTCTGAATCGCGCCCTTCAATTGAGCCGGAGAATTCGCGGCGCTGAATGGTGCCTGCACTTCTCGAATCTCCGCATCGGTGGCTTGGCCGCCTTTGAACACCTTGGAAATTTCACCGGACAGCGCATTTTTGATGACATTGAAGTTCGTGGTCTTGTCCGAGCCAAATTGATAGCCGAGCGCATTACCGATTTTGTTCAGCGCGACCACGTTTCCGTTTTGCAGGGCGTCAGCGGCATCGCTTAATTGTTTTGCGTGTTCAATAGCCGTATTGAAGGCGGTAAGATTCTTCGCAGCATCACCAGAAGTAAATTCCTTCCGCACGTCCTGTTCAAGGGTGGCATCCCCACTGCGGAAATCAGGCTTAATGCCCTTCACTTCAGATAGAAGTTGCTGTTTAACCGCCATCGGCGTGCGTGCGGATACTACATCATTCCACTTAATAGAACCGTCAGCGAGTCCCTTGGCGATAGTGGAAGGCTGTCCATTTGCCCCGGTCGCGCCTGCGTTTTGCAGGTTGAAATTCATCATCGGGACCATGGTTTTGTTCTTTTCGTAGCTTGCTACGAATGCTTTATCGGCAGGAGCGAGTGGTTGCCCTATTTTGGCTGCGGTCTGTAGGCGAAGGTATTTCTGCTCGGGGTTCTCCAGTGGCCCACCGGGTAGCGTATTTGTTAGCTTCTGCTGTTCGATGTCGAGTTCTTGCGCCTTGTTCTCAGTCTCCCGGCTCTTTTGTTCCTGATCGAATAACGTTTTTTGACCCAGGAACTGCTTTTCGAAAAGCGAAATCGCATCATCCCCGGGATAGTGTGGGGCGAATTGCCCCGGCTTGAGAAATCCCTTCTGCACCAA
>JAGWKM010000145.1 GCA_028865305.1 Patescibacteria group bacterium
TTAATCACCATTCGCGGGGCTGCTGATCGTGCGCGGATCGCCAATTGGGCCGCGCAAGCACCGAACGGAACGCGCGTGGAGTTCAAGAAAAGCAAGCGCAGTCTACCGCAAAATGACCGCATGTGGGCCATGCTAACCGATGTAGCGCGGCAACTTCAATGGCACGGGCAGAAATTAACGCCGGATGATTGGAAGCTGGTTTTTTTGGACGGGCTGAAACGGGAAAAACGTCTTGTTCCGAGTTTGGAGGGCGACGGCTTTGTGAACTTGGGACGATCCTCGTCCGATTTGTCCAAGGATGAAATGTCAGAGCTGCTCGATCTAATCGCAGCTTTCGGCAGTACGCATAGCGTGATGTTCAATGACGAGTTAGCGGCATGAGAACTGAATTTTCAGCCAAGGTCAAAGCCAATGCGGCACTTCGGGCTAACGGCAGTTGCGAGGAATGCGGGCGACGGCTGCGCACAGGCGACTTCCACTATGACCACGACATACCGGATGCACTGGGCGGAGAAGCTATTATTTCAAATTGCAGAGTTCTGTGTCGCTCGTGCCATGGGAATAAGACAGCGACGGCAGACGTGCCAAGGATCGCAAAAGCGAAGCGTAATTATCTGACCTCACGCGGGATCAAAAAGCCGCGCTCGATTACATCTTGGCGGAAATTCAATGGCGAGATAGTGCGCGCCGGTCGTGCGCGCTAACAACGGAGAAGCGCGGATGAAAAAGAAAACCAATAATTTTGGGCTTGGTCTGTCGAGCGGTGCATCTCATGCGCTTTATTGCATCGCCACCAACATCGGCAAGATCGAAGCTATCGAAATGGTGCGATGGAAATCCGGCATGGGACTTGTTGAGAGCAAAAATTGGGTCAACCAGTTCCTTGAGCAATACGAGAAAATGAAACCAGAGTTGATGCGGTAAGCAGCGTTAACCTGCGGCTATCCGATAATGAGGAAAAAATGGAAAAGGAAATAGTTTGGCTGTTCGTAGCAGAGGCCGCTTGGGTTTCTTTTTTCTGGTGCGTCGCTCTCGTCGGCGTGCTGATCCATTCGCATTATCGCTAATGCGGAATAAAGGAAAGTGACGTGAACTAAACGCCGCATCGGCGGCCACAGTAAAGGCGAAAGGCAGGGAAAGCAGACGCGCAGCCAAAAGTCAGAGGTCGAATGCCGAATTGATCTATGGGACTTGCGTCCAACTTAGACCCCTTCGGGGATAGGCGAAGCTGATGACATGTTGGGGACGCGGATACGGTTCCAGCGCGCGGGTAGCCTTCGGGTCCGCAAGCGGGGTGTAGCCGACAACGGACTGCTAAACGAATGCCCTGGCACTTACTGTGGCCACCGATACGGCGCTACTGACAGATAAACGCGGAACAAAATGACAGCAGGATTGAATACTGGCAACGCAAAGGCCGCCCTTCAAGAAAGGGGCGACGATCTTTATGAAACTCCGTCCGTTGCTACAGAGGCTCTTCTGCGTGTCGAAAAACTACCGGAGATTATATGGGAGCCCGCTTGCGGTCCCGGAAGCATCGTGCGGACGCTGCGTAAGGCTGGACACAAGGTTTATGCCACGGATCTGGTGGATTACGGGTGCCCGGATTCGGAGGCTAGGGTTGATTTCCTGATGGAGCAGGGAGCGCCAACTTATATTGGCGCGATTGTGACGAATCCGCCCTTCAAGCTGGCGGCTGAGTTTGTAACCCACGCCCTCACTATCGCCCCGAAAGTTGTCATGCTTTTGAGATTGGCATTCATCGAGAGTGAACGCAGGCGCGCAATTCTCGACTGCGGACGATTAGCCCGCGTCCATGTATTTCGGAATAGGCTTCCAATGATGCACCGCGCCGGACGCGGAACAATGGTTGCCAAAACAAATAGCTCTGCAATGGCTTTTGCGTGGTTTGTTTGGGACCATGAGCATCGCGGGCCAACCGAAATGCATCGCATTAGCTGGCTGCCGGAAATGAAAAGCGTTAACGACTGAGAAATGATGATGACCCCGAAAGAGCAATACGAAAAACGCAAAGCGCAGCGCGCCAAACTCAAAGACCTTGAGTATCAAGAGCGCCAGCGCACAGAAAGCATTATGACGCTGGATATGCTCGATAGATTTGTGACGGCGGTCGAACGAATAGCCGATGCGCTTGAGCCTCAAATCATTTCGGCAGACCCATGACCTCCGCCGCCCTCAAAGTCGATCCGCATGACACGCTCTACATCACGGACGCAGAGCTGATCCGGCGCATGGGCGTGCCTGAGAAGATCGCGCGGTCCCGCATCCGGCTCTTGGACGACAAGAAAGAACCGGGCTGGCCGCAGAAGTCGAAATTATGGGGGGATAGGCGGTACTGGCCGGCGGTCAAAGCCTATCTGGACAGGCAAAATGGGCTTAAAATCGAGGTTTCTCAGCCCATGAGGAACCAATGACACAGCCCCCGAAAATCGAAGGCACACCCGGTTTAATCTGGCGGCCGCGCAGCCGTGGATGGGAAGCCCGCTGGCAATGCCGAACGGATATTGCGAACAAGGGCTACGCGCCAAAGTCGCAACGGCTTTGGTATGGCATCGAGCCGAACGAAGTTGAGATTGCCTACATCATCGACCAGTGCAACAGGCT
>JAGWKM010000036.1 GCA_028865305.1 Patescibacteria group bacterium
GGTTGAAACCCTGGCGTATATAGCCGCTTTCAAAATCCAGCCCTTCTGAGTCTTAATTCATACTCAAAGATTTCATCATGGCAATATTGCAAGTGCTTGATTCGGTCCCCGGCGTAGCGTGGCCGGAAGCGTTCAAAGGTCCGCCTGATTCCGTAGATCACGGCGTCACGGCTGACGCCTTCCGCCAGCCAATTTTCAAGTTTCACCACATCCCCCGGCCGAAGTCCGCGCCCGGTCAGCTTTAACCATATTCCGTCGATTTCATCCAGCAGGCCCGCCGGCAGAATGTTGCAAGGGTCACAGTTCATATTGGCCGCCTTTCTGGATTTTTGTGATTCGCACTTCCACTTTCGGCCGTCGTCTGAATTCTCTTTCCAGATCCTCTGCGTGAATGTCGCAAAGGTCCATCTCTGCCAGCGCGATACCTCTAAGCGTGACGTGATTTGTTGCTATCTTTCCGCACGGCCTTTCTCGATCGCCCGCCCATGGACTTTTGTCTTTTATGATTTGGATGCAATGCTTCATAGGTTTCTACCTCCAAAGGTTCAATGTAGTCGTAATTCACCATCCAGGGACCCCGATTTTCTTTCCGTCCCGGTATCGGCCGGAGTTCGATGGTGAGCATTTCCGGCCGGCCGGTGTGTTGTGACGTCAAGCGACAAAAGCGCCCGCGAAAGGCGCCCCGGGTGATTTTGAACTTATAGTGTTTGGCCATGCGGATAATCCTTGTGCGCGGATTCCACTTCCCGTTCCAGCCATCTCACATCATGCGCCGGCTGACGCCTGGCCCGCGCCGCCGCCAGCGCATCCCGGGTCTGCCTTTCAAGGTATTGCCGGCAGTCTGTACAGGTTTTTTGTTTCAGATCGTGACAGACGCCACGGTGAGAAAATTCAGTTTGGCAGAGTGGGCACTTGTGAGCGTGTTTCACCTTCAGATTGGCCGCCGTGACGGCCGCGATTAGTCCTATAAGTGCGCTTATCGCTAACAGTTCCATTGCTGGCCCCCTTCCGAGGTTTTTGTCTGGAATAGTCACGAAGGATTGATTTCAGCGTGGAGCGGGATTTGCCATTCCTAAAAGAGACGGAAAACCCGCCCGCCTGTTCGGTATCGAGTTTAAAAAGGCCGTTGGGAAGGATGAATTGACGGACCCATCGGCCGCAGGTGACAGAAGAGGCTGGCCGCCGGTCCCATTTCGCCAACAGTATGTGATTGGCCGCGTAGCCGGCGAGTTCGTCCATCGAATCAAAGGCGGTGCGCCGGCCCGCGTCGTTTTCGTCGGAAAGTCCGCCCAGGCAATCGGCCACGCCCAGGCGGATTTTGAGGGAACGGGAATAGTAGCGTTCTTCGGCCGAAATGTCGGCTACAGGTTCTTTGCGGACTTTGACCGGCATGGCATTACCCTACTTGTTGGAATGACAAATTAAGAACTAACTGACCGTCCATGATATCTAAAAGATACACAACCTGCGTCTGATAAGGTATGTTACTGCAAGCCTGTTTCTTCGCCTGCCCTGCCCGTTTTCTCTCACTCACACACACACAGTTAATCTCTCTCAGTGTGTCAAAATTGAACGGTTTTTGCCGGTTTTTGACATTCTCTTCGCCGCTTTCGCCTGTGTTTTCGCCTTCTATTCGCCTGTTGAAAGGTGTGCAAAAACTGGACCCGGAAAAGATCATCGGGCGAAATGTATTCCATGCAGAGGCGGCGCCGGCCGGCCCTGTCGCGTCGCTTGCCCTTTCGCCCGAATGTGTTTTGCAAATTTGGGGATTTATATACTTCACTCCCTTGCTTTGATTTCGTCCTCTGCCATTGCACAGAAAAAAGAACAGGAAGGTAACGGCTCGATGTGCCTGCCACGGTCTGCGGGCAACGACTTTAAGCCATAGCGTTCACCGGTTTCTCGGTTACGAAAGAAGTACGCCCCTGGGCCGATCTCTTCCTGAATGGCCATTACCTCCTGAAACCTGTCCGGGAAATCTTTACGAATTTTATTCCAGTATCCCTCACCGCCCTTGGGGCAGCCGATGCAATTAGCGTTGTTGTATCCCAAGCGATACATCGCAGGCAGTTCAAGTCCGGCGCGCCGTATCATTTCTAGGCAATCGTCGTGCGTCAGATTCCGATCAATAAGTGGCGTTAAAATACCGGTATAACGTGACGCTCTATGCCTCTCCTCGACAGTGAATCCCATCGCATGCTGGTCAGTCGGCTGACAATGTTCCTCGATAACCCTCCGCTTTAGTTCCATCGAGCAAGGGGCACCCCAAACGCCGTTCACGAGGAACCGCTTCTTCCGCCACACTTCGCGGGCTGAAGCTCCATATCTTTCATCGGCCAGTTGTGTGATGGGAAAATCTAGCCAGTTCTCGCAATCCTTTAGGAACCTCCGATTATCTGCGTGTTCCTCCTCCAGAAACGCGTTGAAAATCACGACCCGGCTGGGCGAGTACTCGGCGAGGATTAATTTGCATGTGACCGCCGAAGCTGCCCCGCACGAAAAGTGGCAAACGATTCTACCTAAGGGAGTCATCTATATAATTCCCCAAATTTGCACTATAGAACTTTGCCCACGGCCCTTAAAGCCTGCCTTCGCATGTACTCTAATCTATAAGGCGAAGGGTCGTTCTCGCTTCTTTCATCATTCTCTTTGCTGAGTTTTTGTTTTTCTTCTGAAAGCCATTTTTTGAGGTCTAAAATCTCCGGGTTTCGCGGCTCTACCGAATAATCAGATTTTCCATAGCGTCCCTTTCCATCTCCGGCGAAGCCTCCAAAAGGCGGTTGCGCATGGTCAGAGATTCTAATTTCTTTGTCTATCTGTTCTACCCACAGGTAGGTGCTCCCGCCTTTCACGGTATATCCCTTGGCTGAGAATGAAAGCCCCATTTTGTCCAGCAATCGTTCTACCGCTTGCAGTTTTCTCTTCGTTGACCAGTTCATCGGCTGATCGCCCTTTCCGCCGCCGCGATTTCCTCCGGCCTATTTTCACGATACCACCTGAGACGTTGGAGTCCGGCATCCGTAATCAGATAGCGCCACACCTGGCGGTTGCCTTCCGGCGCCCTATAGCGCGTAACCAGGCCCATCCGGCGAAGTCTCTGGAATTGTGTCGGAGTTCTCCGGCTTCCCACCGCGTTCGCCACCAGTTCCCGCTCCGATATGCCCACCTGGCGCCGTTTCTCCAAGATCAGCAGCACTTCGTATCTTGTCATGGGTGTTATGTGTACCACTAAGAGAAAATGCTGTCAAGGAAAAAGTTTGAGGTGAGATCACCTGAGATCGGCCCACCTGATCGGACCATATCAGCATCTGGCCTTCCACCTGGCCCGCTATATCCAATTTACGCAAGCCGGCGACGGCTTCCGCCGTATCCGGCCCGCACCTGGCCCGGATGCCGTCCAGGTCACGCGGGTCGATCACTTTGAAGAAAGCAAACAGATTCGTATTCATGGTGAGCGAACGCTCTACCGCTGTAAAACTTTGAGTAATGTAGAGAAGGGAGACGCGCTGATGCCTGCCGAGCCGTGCAATCGCCAGCAGGTCTCGCGGTATGCGATGCGGGTTGCAGAACTGGTGAGCTTCGTCAACAATCACCCAAAGGTTTCCACGGCGGAATGCGAGCCGGCAAAATTCGTTAAACCCCGGACACTCGCCGCTCACAGGGTCGTATTCCGAAGGCCGGTAGCAGATCGAAAACTCATCGGCGTGCATGGCGCCCCAGAGATCGGCCGGCGAGCCGATTACGAGGTCTTCACAGGCCGCCGCGTAGCCATCTTCGTACATGAAATCGAAGGCGACTACGTTTTCATGGCGCCGGCGGAGTTCCTGAATCAGTCGCACCGCCAGCGTCGTTTTTCCGCTTCCCTTCGGAGCGATCACCCCCACGATTTGATTGCTCTTCGGCAAAGAGCTTGAAAAGTTCTGAGAGGTTGCCACGCGACACCACCACCACCAGAATTGAAAAGAGCGGAAAGAGCAAGGCCCAAAGAGGCGAGCGCACCGTCTTTTCTACCGGCTGTATTTCGCTTCTGAAATTCAGAATCTTGGCCGGCGCCTTCCAGCCTTCCGCGATGGTCTGCTTGTCGGCCGCCGTCACATCTTTTAACCCGGCGTATTGTTCCAGAATTTTGACGGTGATTTCGGCCATGACGGAAGCCGCGCGCTCCATGGTTTGATTGAGTTCGTCGCCAAGATTCACGCCGGCCGCACTCGGAGAGCATGGAGCCTCTGCGGCCGGCGTCTCTGTCACAGTCGGCGCCTTGTCGAATCCGGCCGCCGCCGGCAGAGAACTTGATTGGCCTACTAGCGCCAGATATTCGGATTCCTTATATCCGCCATGCGCCCGCGTGGCATGAATCTTCCAAGACTTTCCGGTAGGCGCCTCGAATTTGCACCCGGCATGCACCAGCGAGCATTTTAATTTCGCCATTACTCACCGCCAAACAGCGCCGCAAGCGGCGATGATTGTTTCTTCTTTTTGGGTTTCTCTTCGGCCGGCTTCTCTTTCGCCTTGCGATGCTCACGGACCGTTTCCAGGTCCGCGTCAAGCCTGGCGGCATACAGAGGAAAGCCGCATTTGGAACAGTAGGCGGACCCTTCTTCGGTTTCCTTTTCGCACTTGGGACAGATGACTTTTTTCTCTTCAACGTTTGGGTCTGGCATGGTCGTTGCCCTCCTTAAAGGCTCTCCGAATAATCATCAGAGCAGACCCGGCACCTTCCAGTTCCCAAAGGCCGTAGGCCGCTCCCACTAAGAATTTTGTGAGGTTGTTCGGTGAGCGGCGAAGCGCCCACTTGAAAAGTTTTTTCTTCATGCTCTCCGCTCCCGCTTATTCGTTTTCCCGTTCCATATCCCGTAAGGCTTCGATGGCCCGCTCTTCGTCATGATGCACCGCGCCTTCTGTGTGGCCCGGCTGTAGCCAGTTCAAGGCGTCACCACAGGCCCGTTCGTACCATGCGCGATGAATGCCGCACCGTGCCGAAATGGTTTCGTCGAACTTGCCGCCGAAAACCACGTTGCAAAACATATCGAAGGCGATCAGCAACCGAAGCCAGTAAGGCGTTTTCATCAGTACACCAGCCAATGGGTTCCGTCTGAAAATACCCGAACATGGTTTGACCCGCCGCCGGCCGCCGTCGCTCCAAAAGTCGCGGTGTTGGAGTCGCTGATAGCCGCCGTCCAGCCTATATTGGAAGCCGAGGCCGCCGGAAGATTGGCGAATGTTTCAAGAAAATTCGCCTGCTTGGCCGCGACTAACGCCACCGAAATGTTGGTTGAAAGGCCGCCGAGGTTTAGACGGTCGAAATACGCCGAAGAAGCCGCCCCGCCGATTCCTACTCCCCCGGTTCCCGATGATTGTTCGCAATGAAATGAGCCGTTAAATTTGAAGGTATGGACCGATTCCCCGAATTGTACGCAGGTTCCCGCGTCGGTCACATTTTCGATGATATTTCCCGTAGCATTGTCGAGCACGTCCGGCGAGGCGTTCGCGTCATCAAAGTAGATTCCATACTGGCCTGCGTTGGGATTGATTTTTACGATAAAGTTTCCGTACCCAAAGGTTGCAGCCGCAGCGCCGGTGTGCTGATTGTTTATAAGCCACGAAATATGATTGTTGGCGAGCGTGAGTCCCAGGTTCCATCGTTCATTCCATCCCGTGTCCGCTTCATCCCAAAGCCCGGTCCCCGAGGTAAAATTCTCTATGAAAGCATTGGACTGGAAACCTACCATATCATGAACACAGATGCCGTTAGACCCTGAGCCGGTGTTGGTTCCATCGACGTACACATTGAAAACTCCGCCGGCCGCTGTATTGTATCCGGTGTTAAATATGGCCGGGTGAAAAGTCACGGTGCAGGAGTTGGCCGGTACGTGGCTATCAATCGTGACGGCGCCCATTCCGCCGCCTTCCACGGTCACAAAAGGCGAATCAATCAGGAGATTTTCGGCGAAATAATAGACTCCCGGCGGTATAAATACCGTTCCGCAGTGAGTGAAATTTGAGCCTCCCTGAGAGCATCCCGGCATCGCTGCCACGGCCGCCGCAAAGGCCGGTTCGTCGTCGCTGGAATCGTCGCCCCTGGCGCCGTAGGCTTTCACGTTGTAAACTTGGGCGCCGGAATCCGGCGGTGTGGCCGTCGAAGAAAGATCGGAAGAAACGGCCGGCGCCGTTTGAGGCGGAAAGCCGGCGGAAAGAGCTTGCCCGGTATCGTAACAATAACTTGCCGTGGTGGTGCAGAGAAGCGTACTCCCGCCGGTCGGTTCCGTGGTTCCGGTCACTTTATAGACCCGGTAGGATGCGGCCGCGCCTTCCGGCCGCCAGAAAATTCCTACCGCGTCACCCGATGACGGCGAGGCCGGCGCGTTGTTTATCGCCGCGCTTCCCGCCGCACTCTCAAAGCCGGCCTGAACAGCCGTGACGAAATAGGTATAGGTGGTCGAACCCGCCGCGCCGTAAAGTTTTACTTGCGGCTGAGGCGGCGCCGGCAAGGTCCGCACGATGCGGATTCCCTGCCGTGGCCGCACCTGGCCGGTGAGAGGTCCGGCCGCTATGAGCGCCAGCAGCAGCGCCAAATTTGCCTTGAATAATCTCATCGTTTCCCCTTTGGTTTGGAACGCGTGTTACCTCTTATGCTTGAATTTGCCGTTACTCTTGCGGGGATGCTTTCGGTTGAACTTGTGCCGCCGTTTGCCGTAGAGTTTTTTCTTCGGCATCATGCGCCTCCTTGCTGTGCGTTGTAATTGGCCGCCTTGCCGGCGTGCCTGGCGGCGATGGATGATTCCAGAAGCGCGAGCGATTGCTGAGCGCCGGTAATCACCGCCGTTATCCTGGCCCGAACGGCCGGGTCCTTCACCTGTGCGGCCGTTTCCAGGTCCGCGATATGTTTCTGTACCACGGTAAAGGCGTCCAGGGCTTTTTGAAAGTTTGTGTCGGTTGGTGTGCTCTGATATTCCGCCACAATTTTTTCGAGTTCCTGCAAGCCCGCCACGGCGATGCCGGCGCCGGCTTCAATGGCCGCTGATTCCGCCGGAAACAGTGCGGAACCTACCGCAGCGGCAATCGGTATCAGGCCCGAAACGATGGTCGTTATCTCCTGAATGATTTGGGTCGGACCCGGCGTGCAAGCCGCCGCCGTGGTGATAAAGGCGCCTACGGCCGCCAGCAGAATCAAATTCCGGGTGCGGTTTTCGGCTCGGGAAAAATACCATACGATCACGGTCAAAAGCGCCATAATCAGCGCGGGAATTAAAAGAGGATTCATGATTTTTTACTCTCCTGTTTTTGATTTTCCGATTCGGCCATTGCCCTTTGAACGTGCCCGGCGTGCCCGGTCACTCTTGCGAGTTCGAGCAATCCGGCTTCAATGCGTTTGAGTTGCTTTATTAGCTCTCCCATTTTTCAAGCCCTCCATGTTTCAAATTTTGAAAATCCCTTTTTTGACCGCCAGCAATGCGCCCCCGGCGAGTAACAAGAGACTGGACCCGGACCCGCCTCCGGTTAGCGAGCTTAGAGCGTTTGTCACCGTGCCCCGCGCCGGCACCACGCCCTGTTCGATGATTTGAACGGCGAGCGCCTGGCCCTTCATGTAGGCGGTTTGATACCACCCCCGTGATTGTGGGACCGTGGCGTTCCAAAGGTCCAGGTTGGCATTCCGGTCCCAAGCTTTCGGCGTTTGATTCGCCGAGGTCACACGTTGCACGTAAGCGATTTCCGCAGTAATTACTTTGGTTAAATTGGCCGCCCCGTTTCGCGCCTGCTGCGTGCCCAAAGCCGCCTCATTCGCTTGGCCGCCCTGAATCAATTCCTGCATGACCGCCACGCATTCCGCCTGCGTGAGATACACGCCCTTGCCCGATGCCGCGATAAAGTCCGCCGCTGCTTCGTAGATTTGTTCGATTTGCGAAGCATCTGTACAGGGTTGCCCGCACCCGCCGCCGATATGAAAAGCGCGAATGAGCGCCGAAACTCCGGTAATGATGCCTTCCACGGCAACCGTTACCGGCGCCGCCGGCCCGCTCGCCCCGGCCGCCGCCAGTCCCGCGCCTGCAAAGAACCCACCCATTATTTCGCCTCTCGGTTCGATAAAAAAACTCGCATCATGCCTTCCAGATTCGAGATTCGTTCGAGTACCTGAGAATGTGCCCGTGACCAGTAGAGCACCGCCAAGAGAATCACCACCAGTTGCGCCACGCTTAAACTCGATAGTACGGTCGCCATTTCCATCAGAGCACCAACCGTTTTGTGCCGCCGCCTATCGGAACCCCTACGGCCGTCGCTGTCTGGCTTGTACCGCCGGCCTGGCCCGCCGCCGCAACAAGAGCGTCAATCCGCAAAGGTTTGACCGTGACGTTGCGATTGACGGCCGCGAGCGTGGCCGGCGTGCCCGCCTGGCTCGTGACCAGCCAATAGGAAACCGCCAGAATCACAAGCCCGATCACTGGACAATAACCTCCGCTTCGACAGTCGTTCCCACCGCCGCCGCAGGATCCACCACGGCATAAAGTTCCCTCGTGACGGTAAACTGCGAAGTCGAGTTGCCGGCGGCCACGGCCAGGCCTTTCCCGCTTGCCACCTTGCCGTAGTTTTCTCCAAAAATCACATTGGCCGTGGCGCCAGTGTCCACTTGCACAATTACCCCAACCGCCCGGCCCATGGCCCGCGCGTCGACGATTTTTTGAGGCGTCTTCGTGATGATCATTATGAAAAACTCCCAAGCGTGGTGTTGGTCGAAGCCGAATAGCCCGCCCCGGTGAGCGATGCCACCACGTTGTCGACATATGAAAACGGGTCGTTCCCATCACTCGCCGGCGCATAGTGCGAAATAAAATCGTAAAGTGTCCACTGAGGATTACGCGTGGCGTCAAGTCGCAGTTGTGCCACCAGCGCGTTAAAGCCGGTTTGGTAATCAGGAAAGATTGCGAAGCCCGCGCCGTCCTGCCCGATGGCCCCGTACTGGCCTGCATAGCGCAAATTTCCAGGGTTGTTATTCCGATAGGCGCGGCTTCCAGGGTAGTAGCCTTCTTCGGTTTGGATGGCTTCAGCCAGCGCCGAAAATGGAATTCCGTCTGTCATGCTGAAAACTCCCGCCGCCGGCTGTGTGGCCGCGTAGTAAATAATTGCGATGATGAGAAGCCAGCCCATAGCATTACTTTTTCCAGAAAAAGAGAATCACCGCGATGATGATTCCCGCCACCAAAACTTTCCCGCTGATCAGATTTGCGGTGAGATTTCCGAGTTTTGTAGTTACGGAGTCGAAAGCGTCAGAGGCCGCCCCGGCCGCCAGCGTGGCCGAATAACCCGGATTTTCAATGGCCGCGCCGGCCGCCGAAAAATAAGAGCCGGTATAATCCGTCACCTGGCCCGAAGTGGCTTGCTTGGCCGCCGCCGCCGCTTGGTCTGGAGTCCCGCCGGCTTTAATCACCTGGTCGTACGTGCTGTTATATTCGGCCTGTAATTGTTCCGGTGAGAGTTCGCCGAGCGCGTTATAAAACCACGATGAGAGCGACAAGGGTTTACCTCTTCTTCGGCATTTTTTTGATGAACAAATAAGCGACTACGCCCATGAGCGCCAGCATGAGCCAGTTGGGCGAAGTGGCCGGCGCCAGGCCGGCGAAAGAATTTGAGGTAATCACCACGCCCGAATCAATCGGCGCAAGTCCCGGCGTGGCCGGCGCCTGTTCGATGATGGTCGGACCGGCCGCTGCCCAGGCGCCGGCCATTGAGCCGGCGTCCGTGGCAGAATTAAGCGGGAGTATTGCAAGGTTCGCGTCCAAAGACATAGATCACCTTATTTCTTAAAGAGCCACACGGCCACACCGATCAAAAGCAGTGTCCCAAGCGAAAACCCGCCGATGGTTTGAGCCGTTCCGGTCACAGGTTGCGCCTGCGCGATGTACTGATAAGGCTGTTGGGTCTTGATGGCCGTGACGGTGTTGGCTACTGCGGACCCCGCGCTTCCCAAAAAAGAGCCGAGGTCCGCAAGTGAAAAGAGCGGCATGTTTCCCCCTTACTTTTTGTACGCAGAGGCGGAGAGAATTTCGTCAAAGAAAGCCTCTACCTGACTGTTGGCGCCGGCCGCGTTAATCACCCCACCGTAGCCCCATTGCGTGTTTGTTCTGGGATACGTGGAAGCCGGCAGAGCGTCCAGCCGGTTGCCCCGGTTCACAAAGTCCCAAACCGCGTATCCGGTATCGGGGGTGATTCCGAAATGTTGCGCCGTTTCATGCACAAAGGCTTGCCATGAGGCGTACTCGCGGATTGCGGTTTTGCCGACGAGCAGTTGCGGCTGAGCAATGCCGTTGTCCGTTCCCACTATGGGATTGAGAGCCGCCGATACCACGTCCACAGAGTTGGTGGAAGCGGTGTACTGTTTCAGGCCCACCAGCCGCACGTCGTTTCCGACCGGCATCCAGAGGCCGTTAACGTTGTTGTAAGCCACGGCATTATTAAGCGAGTCGGTGCGATCATGTTTGAGCACCAGGTCCATTTCTGGAGCGTGCGAGAGGCCGTTGACCGGATGCTGAATAACATCCAGAGTAGGCGAGCCGGTCCCCGACCCGTAAGCCGTCCAGGTAAAGGTAGTCGTGCCGGCCGGCGTCACGAGGTCCGCTGCGGGAGCCATTTGCAAATAAATTTGTATGGAACTTGTGCGAATGGCGTCGAGCAGCGTTTTGAATTCCTGGCCCTCCACCACGTTTTCGAGTGGGAAGATCAAAGGCAGTACCACGCCAATGTCATAATTCCCGGTTGCCGTGGCAAGGGGTGTACCAAAAGTCAGAGGCGCATGACGATTGAAAAGTTTGGCGCGTTCAAACAAGGTCGCGCCCGGGAGGTCAATAATTCGCTGAGTGCCGAAGATCGTGTGATGGATTTCAACAGCCACCCGACGAAAGATCGACTGGGGAGCTTCCGGCAGTACTGCCGTCCCGGCCGCCGTGCCGATGGCAAGCCGTCCCTTGAAAACCAGGTCATAGCCGTGCAGGTAACGGTCCTGCAGAAGCGATGCGATGACATTCTGCGTAGCGCCGGGTCCCGTGCCGGCCGTCATGTTGAGGTTTATTCCGCTGCGTTCGATGATGGATTTGATTTGCAAGGGTTGTTAAACCTCCTTCACCCGCCGGCCGAGAAATTCCTTCCCGGCCCACAGCGCCACAATCACGCCAAGCGCAGTAGCGGCCGCCGTGGCGTATTTCTGTGTGTTAGCTGAGGCGGTCGGAAGAAGTTTTGCAGCAAGAGAGACGATGATGGGCGACAGGAACGCATATCCAACCGTTCCGAGCGCCAGTGTGATAAGCCAGCCTTCCATGAGTAGTACCTCCGCAGGTATCATGCAATACGGTTTTAGTCGGTTGCAAGGCGCGAGGCTATACGATTTCTACTAGTTTTGTGGTGGTTTCCTGCGAATTCGGGGGCGGGAAGGGAAGGGAAGGTGCTCGGAAGGATAGCGGCCCTCCGCCTGCCCAAAAGGTTTAGGTTTTGGGCAAGCGGAAAACGGCCGGTTGGTTTTGTGGAAAATCAGTAGTTTAGGAAAGGCGTTCCAGGATGGGTTTTTGGGCAAGCTTTTTTAAATTCCCGCCATTTCGTCTCTGTTAGAATCTCTTTGGCATAAAACACCGGACAATCATGACCATATACCTCACACGATTTCAGAGTTCTCGGAATACTTAGCGGGAATTGTTCAACCAAAGGACCATAGGGGCAGTAATCGAGCTTCCAACAGGGTTTGTTTGTATTCCTCATATTTGCCCTCTAAGCGCCCTAGGTTTTTCGGGAGGCTTCCAGTATTCTTCTTGGAGTTCCCGCGTATTTACAAAGATTCTCCGCGCCCATTTATACATCAGTTCCGGTTCGCATGGTTCCGGCATAAATATGTCGAATTCCTTGCTTCGGCCGGCTTCCAGGTGAGCGGACCTTCCAGACGGTAATACAAGAAGCGTCCTATCTGCCCATTCGACGTGTGAGCTATCAAGGCGGAATCCCCTTTCGGCTATCGGATGCGAAAGTGCGGCGCGGAATTCCTCTGGCGTGATTCCAGGCGTTACTGATACATCTATCCAATCGAAGCCGTGATTC
Organism: Patescibacteria group bacterium; assembly: GCA_028865305.1. Lineage (GTDB taxonomy): Bacteria > Patescibacteriota > Minisyncoccia > UBA6257 > 2-01-FULL-56-20 > REEB161. Next base: position 12,073 of record JAGWKM010000036.1, read on the forward strand.
CCCTGTTCAGGGTTTCGGAAGTCGTAAACTTCATGCCCCCAAAGCCTGAGAGCCGCTACAACTTCCTGCTGGTATTTGTTTCTCCAAGATGATGCCACATATATCCTCATATTTTCCCTCTAATCGCCCGCTGCGCCGTTCCCTTGCTGAGACCTGTCTTTTGACAAACAGAGGCCCAGGAAAATCCCTGAGCGCGAAGGCGTGCCACTTCTGAGCCGTTCGCCTCTACTTTCGGCCGCCCCATCTTCCGGCCTTTGTCCCTGGCCGCCTTGATGCCGGCTTTTACCCGTTCGCGGATTAACTCTCTCTCAAATTCCGCCACGGCCGCCAGAAATGTAAAGACCATCTTACCGGCCGGCGTGGTGGTGTCG
>JAGWKM010000146.1 GCA_028865305.1 Patescibacteria group bacterium
CAACGCAGCCGGGGGCGGCCATTATTTTTCGCCTTTTGGCTTTTATAGTTGACCTGTCAAGAGTAGTCAACCCCTAAAAGTCCTATATTCTTTATGGGCCTAAAGACTGTTGCGTTTTCACGCTTTTTGACGCATTTAGGTATTGCAACAGAGTGACGCGCTAGTGTAGAATTCATGACGCTTCCACCATGGATAAAATCATTTGGACCAAATTCGGAACGTGGTACCGCAAGGCCGCGGCGCGGCGGCAAGCGCGAGCGCTTCGCGCCCCAGGCGAGGGACGAGTACGCGCGCGCGTGGTTCGCCGCGTGTCTTATGAGGTTCAGTGGACGCGCGTTTCCGAAGAATGAAACCGATTCGCGCGGAGTTGATTCCATTGCGGCGCGCGGCCAAGATCGCGGGATTCGATCTCGTCTATTTGAGGAAACTTTGCGCCGAGCGCAAAGTGTCGTATACGCGGATAGTCGGGCGGTATTACATGACGCGCCGGCAGATCGCGGATTTGATCGTAACGGTCGACGCGGCGAAGTAGAGGGATTTCAAGTTGACGAAAGCGGAGGCGATTCGGGCGTTCCTGAAAGCGGGCTACACGCTGATACCGCTTCGCGGCAAGATCCCGGTTGATAAGGAGTGGCAAAAAACGCCCTATGGAAAATACGGAGAAGCCGAGCTCGGCGTACGCGGTAATTATGGTGTTCTCTTGTCCGAAAAGGACCTTGTCGTTGACGTCGATCCTCGAAGCTTCCGTCCAAACGATAATCCTCTCGAGCGGCTGGTGGCCGGGCTGGGTGAGTCACTTTCGACCTTTTGCGTCAGGACGGGAGGCGGCGGTATTCATTTATACTTTCGACGGGCGGTATCCACGCGAGTTGTCAACTCCTTGCCAGCTTTTGCCGGTATCGAGTTTAAGTCGGCGGGGCGTCAGGTTGTTGGACCTGGAAGCTTGCATCCCTCATCAGGCAAAATCTACGAAGTGGCGCAAGGAACTCCCGAAAGCGTGGCTCAGATTCCTCAAGCGCTCGAAGACCTTATACGTGCAAGAGATTACGACACGGCCGATAACTGGAATCTTGGTTTAGAGGAGGCGGTAGAGCACGATGAAGCTGCTGAAAGACGTTACGCGCAATATTTGCAGACTTGCCCCGTCGCGATCGAGGGGCAGCATGGGGACGAAACAACCTATAAGGTCGCCTGCGTCGGAAGGGACTTCGGTCTATCGGCCGAGCGCGCATGGGAGTTGCTGGCGCGGGAATGGAATCCGCGTTGTCAGCCCCCCTGGGATGGCGCTGCGCTCAGGGCTAAAGTTGCCCACGCTTACAAATACGCCAAGCGCCCGCTTGGATCGGCTCATCCGCGCGCATTATTTGGCAGTCCCTCCGCGGACGCGGAATCCAAAGAAGAGCCGGAAATAAGTTGGAAGCTCAACGGGAAAAAAGAAATCGTGCCTTGTCTAGAGAACACGCTTAATTTCTTCACGAAGCGGCTCGACGAAAAGACGGGATTGGCTGAGATTTTCGCTTTCGATGAATTCGCCAATCGCGTCGTCTTTCGTAAGCCGGCGAGTTGGCATGGGACTAACGGCCATCGGCCGGTGTGTCCCGCGCCCGTCCAAGACGCCGATTTGACCCGTATGCGCGCCCTTCTAGCCCGGAATTTTCATTATAGCGCCGCCATGACCGATATTGTAGACGCGATGGTCGATCGGGCGCTTCAAAACGCTTTTCACCCAGTGCGCGATTATCTCAAAAAGTTGAATTGGGACGGTCAGCCGCGGCTCGATTCGTGGCTGATCGACTATTGCGGCGTCGAGGACGACGACGCGGGCTACGCCCGGGCGGTGGGGCGAAAGACGCTTTGCGCCGCAGTCGCCCGCGTTTTCAAACCGGGCGTCAAGTTCGATCACGTTTTGGTCATGGAAGGTTCGCAGGGCGTCGGCAAGAGCGCGGTTTGCAAGGTCCTAGGCGGTGAGTGGTTCGGCGATTTTCGGGTTGACGTCGACAATAAAGACACCATTCAGATGATGCAGGGCAAGTGGATTGTCGAGATGGCCGAATTGCATACGGTGAAACAAACTGACACGGACGCGCTTAAGGCGTTTTTGACGCGCACGCATGACGAAGCGCGTTTTGCCTACGGGCGCATCGCGGGCATTTACCCTAGGCAGGGGATCTTCATCGCGACTTATAATCCCGATGCTTCGGGAACCTATCTAAAGGATGAAACGGGCAACCGAAGGTGGTGGCCTGTTCGATGTGGAGAAGTCTTTGACCTCGCGGGTTTGAAACAAGAGCGCGATCAAATTTTCGCGGAAGCCGTTGCCAAGTGGAAAAAGGGAGAACCGTTACATATGGAAACGCAAAAATTAGCCCGGGCGGCTACCGCGGCGCAAGCGGAGCGCCATGCCGAGCATCCGTGGAAGGAGCGTATAGAAGAATGGCTCAGCGAGCAGGATTTAGCGCCGGAAACAAAGCGCGAATTCTATACGGGGCGCGAGATTTTCGTGGGAGCGATGCAGGGCCTGGACGCGCACTTCGATCGTCGCAAGCAAACGGACATCGCCCGGGCGATGAAAGAGGCGGG
>JAGWKM010000147.1 GCA_028865305.1 Patescibacteria group bacterium
CGAACGTCTCCCGAAGCTCCAGGTCCGCCCCCACGCCTTTGCAACATGCTCGAAGCGCCCACTGCGAGTTTGGAATGGCGGCGGACCTGGAATTTCGGCGGCGCTATCAGGCTCATGTTGCTGAGGCCGATCTCAGCAAAACCCCGATGGCCCGTCAACTTTTTTCGCGAATTTATTTGGGGTTTTTTCCGAGCCGCGCTTCAGGCTTGATTTTATTGGCTTTTTTGGCGATTGACAGACAGGCGGTGCTCTGCGATTCTCCGCGGTGTTAGCTCAAAACCAATTATGAACCTACCAACAAAAACAGAAGAAAAAGCCGTGATTTCGTGCGGAAGCAGGAGCATGTCCCTTGACGACAGCGAGGAATAGGAAAATAATATGTGCAGACCAGCAAGTTTCGTTCAAACGATCAAATCCAAACTCCTTTGGAGCAAAGTAGGCGACAGCCACGCGTTGATTCTCCAAGAAAACGGCGTGCGCGATGACGGCGACATCGCAAAGCTGGAGCTTGTGCCACCAGGCGGTGATTACTCCCTGCCATTCAATCGGTGGGAATTTTCGGTGGACGGCCCACGGCCGGATTGGTTTGACGCCGATCTGGCGGAGAAAGCATGCCGCGAGGCGTTGCCAGCCTGGGCGCGGCCTCATTTCCTACCTGCCAATGGCGAATTCACGGTCGGCCCAGATATGACGCGTATTGTGCTAAGTGGCGCGCCGGTGATCGCGCAGTCGGGTGGGGAGATTTGGACCTTCGATTCCAGCGCGCCGGTCATCACGCAGTTGGGTGGGGGGATTTGGACCTTCGATTCCAGCGCGCCGGTCATCACGCAGTCTGGCGGCGAGATCCGGGCCTGCCATTCCAGCGCGCCGGTGATCACGAAAATCAAGGCACAATATGCTCCTTGACCTCGAGATTGAACGGGACGGAGATATGATCCCCGTCGAAGTGCGCTTGGAATTTATTCCAGGCCGGCGAGGCCCTAGAACGGCTTTCGGTGTGCCCGTCGAACCCGATGAGCCCGGCACATTGGAAATTCCAACATGCGACCGGACCAGACGGCAGAATTGTGGCAGTCACCGAAGACGAAATCGAGAGCGCCGAAGCGATGGCGCTGAACGAATGGGGTGGCGAATGAAAAAGATCATCATTGTCGGTATCGCGTTCGCATTGGCCCTCACATGCGTTTTCAGGATCATCCAACAGGAGGCCCGCGCGCATTTTGAATCGCAAGAGCCGGAGCCGATGTAGGAAACTATCCTCGGGGAGTTAACCTTCGCGGCGATCATCGCCGCACTGTGGATCTGCGCATGAAAACGGTCTTGACAGACGCGCGGTGCTCTGCGAATCTGCGCGGTGTGAAGCCTAAGACAAAATCAAAACTCATTCCTATGACCGTGCGCTTGCCAGCGGGCACATTGAACCGGCTGCGCGTTCTGGCGATCAGAAATGGCAGATCCGTCGCCTGGATGATAAACAACGCGCTCATCTTCAATTTTCGCAACAACAAGCAATTTCCCGAATGGAGATGAAATCCAAACCCGACAAAAAGGCGAATTGCTACGGCTACATCCCTGGCCTGGAAATAAGCCCTAGCTTTGCGCATACATGTCCAAGCTTGTGCGCCGTAATTGTGCGGAGCCTTGATCGCCCAATGACATACGCATGTGGGCGATTCCTTTGGAACGGCACCACTTGCATAGTGCACGGCAAGGTGAAGGAGAAAAAGGAATGAGCATCCCATCCAAATCGAAATGGGTCCCCGGAGCGGTGCTCCATGCGGCTAGAATTGATGAGGATCCTTGTGATCTCACATGCTCTGAATGCGCCAAGCTAGAAAAGGTCGTCATACAAAGCTTCATTTCAGAGCTTTGCCGACGCGCCGAAGCAAACATGCTCAAGACGGGCAAGCTTGAGGGCGCGCATTACGCCGCCATGCAATCGATCCTGAAGGAGTACGATTAATAACCACACAGATATGAACATCAGTGAACATTCTATATACAAAGATATCTACGATCTCTGCCAAGAAATTGAAAAACTACCGGCATCCGAACAGCAAACCAAAGCCGTAGTCAAAGCCAGCGATCTCGAAAAACCAGCAACCAGATTGCTGAAGACGCTGCGTGAAATAAAATACACGGCATTAACAACGCGCGATGCCAGGTTGGGGCTAGCGCATATAGTCCGAGCCTGCATCGATGCTGGCGTAAATCATAAGCTTGACGAGCTCAGTGGCGAATTCAATGCGTCTAGCAAGCCTAGACATTGATCTAGGTGAATCAATCCGAGAAAAGTTCAATATCGTTTCGGAGCGCATGAACTACACCGGGCTTCTATGAACTTTCCAAAACGACCGCTGACTTGGAGTTGGGCGATGCTAGTCAGCATCACTTGGACATGCCTGATTAGTACTATCTGGGTTAGATGTCATGCTCATCAGATTGGTGGCGGAGAGACCTTCCTTCTTCGGTCCTCGAACAGGTTTGCTAGGGTCGTCGCCAACAAGCCGGTTCACTTCGCACCTCCGAAAGAAAAAGAAGCCCC
>JAGWKM010000148.1 GCA_028865305.1 Patescibacteria group bacterium
ACAATATGCCAGTTGTTTCTGGGATGATATCCGGATTGACGAAGTGCTGCCGTACGAACCCGCGCGTGAACAGGATGACGATCGGCATGTTCATCCGCTTCAGCTTGACGTTATTGAACGATGCGTCGAACTGTACAGCAACCCGGGCGAACTTGTTTTGACACCATTCATGGGCGTCGGCTCCGAGGTCGTGGGAGCGGTGCGGAACAACCGGCGAGGGATTGGAGTCGAACTGAAACCCTCGTACTACAAACAGGCGGAGAAGAACTGCGCGGCCTGGTCCAAACGCAAGTTCGAGGAACAAAAAGAACTGGTATGACCGCAGAAAGCTACAAACGCGAACGCCAGGCACGCGGTTCCCAAACGGAAGTCGCGGCCAAGCTGGACGTCAGGCAAGCCACAATATCTCAGCGTGAAACCGGTCGCACACCGGTCAATCGTGAGGCGTGGCTGGCACTGCTTTCCCTGCCAAAGCTAAAACCCAAATAAGCATGCGCCAGCAGGTCATTCAACGAACAGCTAGGGCCGAGATCGCTCAAGCGAATGCGGCAACTGAACCGGCCAAAGCCAGATTGACCTTTGACGAAATGCCAGCCTTGACCCGGCGTGAAATTTCGACCCTATTGGACGAGATCGAACAAGTGGGGCGCGCGGTGAACACGAGTTTTACAAAGCTGGATGCCGAGGCCAAGGGACAGTGTTTGCTCCTGGCCAACAGTGTGGGCCGGTTGAGCCTGCGCTTGACCAAACTTTTGAAACGGGTGTAAAGTCAGTCATACGAAACGAAAACTCAGAATGAACGCACGCGACATCCAACGACGATTGATAGCGGACCGTTACCGGGAAAGTTTCATGCTCCACAACTATACACCTAGCCGATGGTTCGAGTGCGATGCTTTCGAGGTAACAAAAGCCGGATATTTTCGCGAGTACGAGGTGAAGCTCACGGTTCAGGATTTCCGGGCGGATACTCGCAAGGAGCAGACCCGCGTTGAATATGAACCGCTGCCGGTTGAAAACGGGCGCACAAAATGGAACAGAAAAGAGGTCAGTCTGGGAACCAAGCATGAACTGCTGGCCGACCCGCGCCGGGCCCTGACTTGCAAATTCACGTTGCCAGTTCAATTTTGGTTTGTCATACCTGAATCCCTGCATGAGGCGGTAAAGCCGGTATTGCCCGAGTTCGCCGGCTTGATCATCGCTGTCCCGTTCGAGACCCGGCAAGACCCGCATGGCGTACGCTTGTCTGAAATGAAGGACGCGCCGCGGCTGCACAATGAACGCCTGGCGGACGAAATACTCAACAATGCGCGCAGCGTATGCTATTATCGAATGCACTCGCTATTTTGCCGGGGACGCATGTTGCATGAGAAGGACACAGTATGAGTTTGGTAAGATCATCGCGAGCCCGTGGCGAGAACCGCGGCGGGTGTTCCGGCGGATACGAGCCGACCAACCCGGACTATGACCGGCAAAAGCTGCTGCGGTTGCGCCGTGAATACGATGCGCTGGACCCGCGCTGGCGACCGACCTATCTAAAGGGCTTAAGCCGGTTCGAGCGCGAGTTCGTAACAAACCGGAGGATGGAAGCACCAGAATGAACCCTATTTTAACCGGCCCGCGTTCACCGGTCCTCCCAGGCGGCGCGGCGAAAGTATGGATGGCAGAGAAAATGAACACGGTCATCCGTAGTCGGCTAATTTGAAAAAAGTATGACACCAATCAGATTCGAGCAGGCCAACATTGTGATGCGAGCCCCGGCGAACATGCCAGACTGCGTGGATGTTCACGCCTGCCGCGTCGTCTGCAACGGTATGCCGGTGGTGGTGACCGCTTGGCGTCCATCGCCCGAGGAACTGGTGAAAATAAACCTGGGTGAACCGATATTTCTCTCGCTTTGGGGTGGCGCCATGCAGCCAGCACTGGTCACGGCGGACAATCCTTTTATCGCGGCTGAAAACGCTGATCAATCGTGAAACCTGAGCGCAAACCACCGGTCATCCGCCGCGGTCAAAAAAAACCGTTCGTCAAGGCCACGCTCAAGGAACAAGAGGAACGCATCGAATGGCTGGCCAAGGAATTCGCAAAAAATCCAGCCATGGGAAAGCATGAGGCACACCGCATCATGTTGAAACGCTACAACATAACGTGGTCCACGGTGGACTCAATTTATATCCCTCGCGCGAAAAAATTACTGCACTTACGAACCGATTTAACCACGGGCGAAGTGCAAGACTTGGTTTCAAACACGCTGATCGAGGAAGTGCCGAAAATGAAAGGGGCGGCCAAGGTGGCTGCCTTGCGTCTTCTATGCGATATCTTTGGTGTGGTAGTTTCCCGTCATGTGGTAGCCCAAACCAAGAATCCGGTGAACTCCATTCAGGACATGACAGAGGCCGAGATTGAAAACCTGCCATCCGAAAGGCTGCGTGAAATCATCGCGGGAAACTGAAGCGCAAAAGCGCAAACGCCTGGCTGAGATTCAACTTGCCAAACGCAAGCTGGCCGAACGTTCACTTCACGAATT
>JAGWKM010000149.1 GCA_028865305.1 Patescibacteria group bacterium
CTTAAACGCCGGTGCGAATGCTTACTATGCTGCCAATGGATTTATTGTAAATAATCATAATAATGATACTACCTCATCGGGTTGGGCCATTGTGCTTTCAGGGGGGGTAGATAATTCCAATTTCTCTCAAATTCAATCTGCAGACGGAATCAATGGCGGCATTATAACCTGGGGGAATTGCTGCGGAACAAGTTTTTATAATTTGACCTCCAACGCCGTCAATACCGGAAAAACACCCCTTCAGATCGGTGACGCGACCCATGCCGATATGAATATAAATTTTTTCGGCGGTTCTGCCGATCATGCCTCTAGCGGCTATCAACAGGTAAATGTAGATGAACCTGCCGCAGCAGGGCCTATTAACCTTTTTGGCGTTTACAGCGAAGGAGGGGCTACCAGTGGCGGAACGCCTACCTATTGGAGCTTATGCGGTGCAGAATGGGGAATCAATATTACGGGCACCACTATCAGGGCGGCAAGCTCTCAGGCTGAACATGCTTTTTATGTTCCTGCGGCTTGTAGCTCTACGAATGTCTCTATCTATGGCAGCAGTGAAAATAACTTGACCGGAAGTGCTATCCTTGACGCAAGCCGAACCCCTAATGTTAATATTTACGCCGACGCTAACGGTGCAATTCCTGCCTATTCAACTAAAGGCCCCCAAAGCGGAACTGTAACGCTTTCAGCAGGTGCGGGAACCTTTACTTTTTCCCCAAGTTTCCCTTCTACTTCCACGGTTATTTGCTCGGCTATTGACACAACTTCTGCGAGTGCCGTTAAAGCCTCTGCAACGTCAACAACATTGACCCTGGCGGGGAATGGCAGCGATGTAATCGCCTATAACTGCAAGTCAGGCGGCAGTGGATTTTAAGCTCTATGTTTTCTTTCAACCCGGTTGCTTGGTTCGAATCGGCCATTAACGGCAAACTCGAAAGGGAAGCGGCTATAAAATTACTTGGCATGGGCCTGTCAGGTATGCTAACCTTTCTTTGGTCACTCGGTTCAATTCCTGTTATTGGTAAGGCCCTAAAGCTTTCAGCGGCGGCGATGAAAGTCAATCTTGATACTTCCGGCCTCTTGGATGATTTGAAGGGTTTGCAGGTCACCGTACCGGCTCCGATGTATGACGCAGATTTAAGAAAAATTTTTCAAGGTGAAGAAATTCAAATTGTGAGGACAAAATGAAAACTCTTTCGGGTTTGATCGTTTCGCTTTTTTTGTGTATGGCCTCAGTTTTTGCTCAGGCCCCGGCCTCTAGCAAGTTCAACTTGACAGGGCAGGTTGCAGGCGTTTTCTCGGCAGGGACAAAAATGGTTGCGGCAGACGCAGCGGCAAGCTATACCCTTTCACCGCAAGTGACCTTGCGAACCGATAATTTGATTATCTCGGCGGCATCGTCTAACGCTTCACTCGCGGCGGTTGACCTTAGCGGGGTTCAGACCCAATTACCGCTTAGTTCGATTTTCAAGAAGTTCGGCCTTGACCCTTCCGTATACGGGGCTTATGGGGTTGGGGAAATCGGAACCGACACCAACGCGGGGGGTGTTTCTTCTGCCGAATCAGTGGCCCTGGGGGTCAATCGGAAAATTTCTCCTAGCGTGGTCTTGAATCTGGTAGAGGTTCGATGGTTGCATTGTCCTTTGCCTACTTCCGATGTTTCGCGGCTTGCGGTTCAACAAGCCGGTGCGCCAGTGGTTGCGGGTTCTAGTCCGATGTTTACGAGTAATGCTTTTGTGATTTCAACCGGCTTTAGCTGGTAGGCTATTATGATGTCGGGAATCTTGCGGCATCGCTGGGAAGAAAAAATCAGGCAGCAGAGGAGGGAAAAGATGCTTAAGGAAATTTTCGGTATTTGGACTCCTGACGAGACATTACCCCCGGCCCATGAGGTTGCGGAACCTTTTCAGGCTCAGGTGAAATCCTCCCCGGCCCAGGTGGAACCTCCCCCGGCCCAGGCGGAACCCTCCCAGGAGAAGGTTCCGGTTTGTCCTCAGTGTGGTTATTGTGGCCCGATGGCAGAAGGAACCCTATTAGGTGGCCTCATTAAGCCCCAGGACGATTTGACAGACAATGAACCGGCCCAGGCCCCGGCAATTGAACCTAGCCCGGTTTCCGCATCACGGCCTGCCCTTTGTGAGGGATGTGGAAAGATGGTTCGGCCCCATTGGGACAAGTGCGAAAGTTGCGGTAGGGAACTTTGACTCTGGAAGAGAAAGCGGCCCTTATATGGGGCCTCGGTTCGTTTGTTACTCTGTTAGCTGCGTGGTACGTATGGAAAAGACTCAAGGAACCCGGAGCGGCCATAGCTTTAATCGTAGCAAGCCCTTTCCCTTGCCCTCCCGGGCTACCCTGTTAGGCCGGGTGGTGCGGCTCATCGGTTTTCAGGCTTTCCGCTTGAAACAATTTTTAGGCTCCTTCTTTCTCACCCGATAGGCCACACGTTAGAGGCTAGAGGCTACATGGAAAGGCTACAAGGTTTAGTAATCGGGTTTGGTGTCAGCATCCTCTTGATCGGCTATGAGATAG
>JAGWKM010000005.1 GCA_028865305.1 Patescibacteria group bacterium
GCCGCGGTCGCCGAAGCGCTGCGACGGCATCGCGGCCTTCATATCTCACAGAAGAAAATACTCGTTTCGATCATCCTCTCCCATTTGACGAGAGAAAAACCGAAATGAACATTCTCCTGAAAAAAACACACCGATTTTTCCTTAACTCGGATTCTTTGGTGAAGCGATACTGGAGTCGCGAACTCCAAGTCGAGCCTCAAGCCTTCTTCAACCAGCTGAAACAGGTCAAGGTGCGGATTTATGCCGAGGACTAAGACCTGTGAACTTAAAACAAGAAACGATGGACAAACTCCGGTCCATCCTGAAAAACGACTGGAACATGGAACCAGACGAAAAGGAGTTGCACAAGATCGCCCGTGATCTGGTGGGCATGGGCGATCTGCTTCTCAAATTGTTCTTTGAGGATGCGCAAAGAGAAGGCCTGCCGTTTCCGTCCTACTATGTCAAACCCAACGAACCAAAAAGTTAGAGATTATCGTGAAGCGCCATTCGCTTATCAAGATAAGCCGGCTTTACGGTACATGCGACAGCAATGGATCGATAAGCATGTGAGCGATGATGCATATCGCAATCTGCGCAACGTGTACTGCGCTCTGACTGAGATTGCCTCAAACAAGGCCAGCCAAACAATAGAAGCATCGAATAAGACGCTTCGAGTTTATTCCGGCCTCAAGGATTGGCGGACTATCAAGAAGTGTTTGGACAAGCTCGAGGAATGGACATTCATAGCGATCACTAAAACTCGAGGCGAGGATGCTAAGTTCAAGCCCAGAGGGATCACTTTGCTATCCGTCCTACATCTGACGCAGAATGGAAACCAATCTGCACATAAAGCCGGACGGCACGGAAAGCAGTCCGCATACGACGGCGATGATTTAGAAGTTAAGGATTTAAAAGAAATTAAAGAAAATTATAAAGAAGTTAACGGCCGATCCGAGAAATTAAAAAGCATCGCCCAAGCCAGAGCGGAATTACTCCGTAAGATGTCGATCAAATAATATGCCTAAGCTCACTTACTTAAGACCAAAGCATAAACGAGCAATCGAAATGAGGTGGCTTAGTGTTCCTTACGAGGAAATCGCCAAAGAAGTGGGAGTATCCTACGACACGGTTAAGTCATGGTTTAGAGCGAAAGGATTTTTGAGAGAAGCATATAACCAGTATGCCGATGATCAAATTCTGATTAGAAAACTTAAAGACAAGAAAGACAGAATAAATACACTTAACCGCAATAATCGGCAACAAGATGCAGTAAATTCGCTCAGTTTGCCGATCCGTAAAGCCTTTCAGAAACTTTCGCCGAAAGACAGAGATGAAGTAATGGAAAGATTCAACGAGCTAAACAAAGAATCACAAAAAAGAATTAATACACTAAACGGAACTAAACCGAACTAAAGCACGCCAACCCACACTAACTAACACCAAAAGGGCAAAGAATAAATACACTTAGACCCGATAAAATCCAACATAACCCAGCAAATAAGGAAAAAATACTCCAAGTCACCATATCAAACCTTAACCGACCGGTGAAAATGAAAAATAAATACACTTATTTACAGGAAATTACAGTTAATTACAGCGTTTGAGCAAAAAAATCGTCATAAGTGGAGATAAATAGTGATAAATAGTGCGAATTGAGAAAACTCCGGATGCTGTGGGCAACTTGAGCTTAGCTTGTCCGAAAAATTAGTATAGGGTGTTTGGTACCAAAGGTCACAATCGAACTATTAAAAATTAACAAACATGACTATGACAATGACAGATGAAAAACAATCAAGGGCCGTCGGCTATGCCAGGGTGTCGTCCAAAGATCAGGAGGACACCGGTTATTCTTTGCCGGCCCAAGAGAAGCTCCTCAAGGAGTATGCCGAACGAGGCGGATTGAGTCTGGTGAAAGTGTTCGCCATTCAGGAATCCGCCAGCGGACGGGTCCAGCGTAAAATCTTCCACGAGATGCTGGAATACATCCGCAAAGAAAAAATAAAGGTGGCCATCGTAGAGACCACCGACCGGCTGACAAGAAATTTCTCGGAAGCTATCGAGATCGACAAATGGGTCGTCGAGGATTACGACCGGCAAATCCATCTCGTAAAAGAAAACTGCATTTTGCACAAAGACTCGCGGTCGCACGAATGGTTTATGTGGCGAGTCAAAGTGGCAACAGCTGAATATTACATCCGGCTCTTGTCCGAGAACGTCAAAAAGGGACAGAAGGAAAAGCTGGCGCAAGGATGGCTTCCGACCAAACCGCCGTTGGGATATAAGACCACAGGCGAGAAAGGACATAAAATCCATGTGCCCGATGAAAACACAGCGCCGTTCATCAAGAAATTATTCGAGCTCTACGCCACCGGCCAATACTCGGTTAAAACCATAACCGAGAAAATTTATGAGGAAGGTCTGCGATCCCGGTCCGGCCGGAAAGTTTACAAAGCTCACATCCACCGCCTGCTCTGCGATCCGTTCTACCACGGCATGAACCAGTGGAAAGGCCAAGTGACGCAAGGCAACCATCAGCCGATCATCGATAAGGAATTATTCGATCGGGTCCAAGGCATTCTGCGCAACTTTTCAGCCCCGAAGCATAATAAGCATGATCCGATATTCAAGGGACTTTTCCGATGCAAAGAATGCAACTGCCAAATTACCTGGGAAATACACAAAGGCCACTGGTACGGGCACTGCAATCATTATCGCAACTGCACTCAGAAAGGAAATGTCCGGGAGGATTACCTGAATACCGATATCGCCGATGCCATTTTAGGCATGACCCACGGACGAAGCGATGACGCGACCGTAAACCTGCTCTCTTGGATACAGCTGGCGCTTAAAGAATCCCATGCCGATGAAATAAGCTACCGGGACAACGCGGTAAGCGAGCTTCAGCGGACTCTTGATCAGGTAACCAAGCGTTTGGATCACCTGTATGACGACAAAATCGACGGCAAGATCAGCCAGGACTTCTACCAAAAGAAATTCCAGCAATACAAGAAAGATCAGGACGACATTATGGCCAGCATGGAAAGCCATAAGAACGCCAATCTGAAATACTACGACATGGGAATGACCGTTTTGGAGGTAATCAAGTATGCAAACGAGATTTATACGAACAAAAATCGAACTCCCCAGCAAAAACGACTGATGTTGGACGTATTCTTCCAAAATTTCATAGTAAATAACGGAGAATTGGAGATGACCTTCAAGTGGCCGTACCAAGAATTCAGAAGTCGTCTCGAAGCCCTCCCACCGGATTTTGAGAAAAATTTTGCAACAATCGAACCGCCAAAAGAGCCCGTAAATAAAAGAGAAAGCGGAGCTTTTGGCTCTGCTTGTCCCATCTGGCTCCGCAGCCAGGACTCGAACCTGGAACCATCGCCTTAACAGGGCGCCGCTCTACCATTGAGCTACTGCGGAATGCTTTGATATCTTACCAGAGGGAGTTAAAAAATAAAAGTGTGGGCCGTATTTGCGCTTTTTTTCAAAGTTGACGAATCTATAACAATTTTGTACTATTCGAGCAGATTTCGACTCACGGAGGACCTTGTGAAATTTGTGAAAATAGCGTTTGCCTTTACGTTATTTTTCGCGGCCTTCGGACAAAATATAATTACGGTAGCCCCCAAAAACTCCGTACCGCGGAAAGCGAATCTGCGTGTTGATCGCATCATGGTTTTGGTTCCGGCGACGGTAACTGATATCCATGATCATCCGGTGCTTAACCTTACCGGGGATAAATTCCGGATCAGCGAGAATGGCGTCGAACAGATGGTAGTTTCCGCATCCGTTGAAGACGGCCCGATTTCCTTCGGCATCGTCTTTGATGGCAGCGGAAGCATGAAGGGGCCGAGAATCGCCTCTGCCAGGATGGCCGTGGATGCCCTATTAGAGGGCGCGATCGAAGGAGATGAATTTCTCCTCGCCTTTTTCAATGATCGCCCGTCGCTTCTCTGCGGATTCACGCCGAATCCGAGCGACATCTTCTCGCGCTTATCATTTGTCCAACCGGTTGGTTGGACAAGCTTGAATGATGCCCTGATTCTCGCGGCTGCCCGGATGAAAAATGCCAGGAACCGCCGCGTCCTGTTCGTCGTTTCCGATGGCGGCGACAACAACAGCCGATACGACGACAACGAAACATTCAAAATTCTTCTGGAATCGGATGTTGCCGTCTACACGCTCGGCATTCTGACAAAACAGAAATTATTGCAGCGGCTGGCAGATGGAACCGGCGGCGTTGTTTCGATGGTCCGCTCTCTCGGAGACGTTGCCCCAGCAGCCAATCGGCTGGCGCGCATCATGCGGAACCGCTACTTTCTTGGATATTATCCCCGCCTGCCCAATGACGGACGGTGGCGGAAAATTAAGGTCAGCATCCCGTCCAATCCTGATCTCATCATCAGGGCGCGATCCGGCTATTGGTCGCCTGAATGATTTTCTCCATGGCCAGTTTTTTAAGCTGGCCTTTTTTATTTGACAAGCGAGGAGCAGAACCCGAATCCCGATTTATATTGCGGCCTATTTAAAATTGCTTTGCCCCGACGGGGATGCTACCCTTCAAACAGAATCCGCACAAGAATAACAATCCGGACACAAACGAAAAAAGGAGGCACTTATGAGGCTGTTAGCCCTGGTTGTGATTATTTGCCCAATCGGGTGGTCGAATTCGCCGTCTTGCGAGCGGGCGTTTCCGGGCAGCATACCGCTCGAGAAAAACCATCGCACATATCGCCTGTTGGGCGATTTGGAACGAAAGGCGAAAATACCGCAATCAATCCTTCTTTGCGTGTGGAAAACTTTCGGGGACCGATCGCTTGATATCAGGTCGCTCCGCGCGAATGCGCAAACGGCGCCAGCCGGGACAATTGTCGCGACACGCACTTTGTTGGAAATCTTTTCGAATGCCGCGCTCGATGGAGCCCTGGCCCATGAACTCGGCCATATAATAATCGGCCGATGGTTGGTACCGCAATCCAAGAGTGGAAAGGAATATGAAGAGCGACGGGTCGATGCTTATGCGATCAGGCTCGCCGGATCCGCTTCGCTCCGATCGACCTACCTGGAATACACGGGCAATGCCGCCCTTGCAAAACGCAGAGTTGCGCGCGCAGAAGCATTGATGTTCACGCAAAAGTCGCCATAAAAGGCGGCTATTTTTATGAAGCAACGAAACTCAAAATACGTTTTTTGCGTTATAATAAGCATATGCATTCCAGATCTTTTTGGGCCTTTTTGGTTTTAATTTCATTATTATTGCCTCTTTCGGGGAAAAACATCGCGGTTGCCGATAATGCGACGACTACGGCTGGCGGAGCCACCCCTTCGGCTTCGACGAGCACGCTCCAGGCGCAGATTGACGCCAATAACCAGCAAATTGCGGCGCTGAACCAGCAAATTGCCGACTATCAGGCGAAACTGCTCCAGATCGGCGCGGATAAAAAAACACTCCAGGCAGCCATCAAAAGCCTCGACCTCAAGCGGAGCAAAATACAAACGCAGGTCGCCATCACCCAAAAACAAATCAATACCACCCAATTGCAAATCCAGGAGCTGGGGGGCCGGATCGAGGACACGCAGCAATCCATCGCTTCGAACCAGGTGGCGCTTGGCGCTTATCTCCGCAACCTGCAAAAAGCCGACGGCCGGACGGTCTTGATGCAGGTCCTCGGTTCAAACACGCTGTCCGACATATGGACCGACGTCAATGCGACGCTTGAGATGCAAAGCGCCGTCGAAGACCAGATGTCGTCCCTCAAGACGCAGCAAACCACGCTCGCCGCTTCGCGCACCGCATCCCAGCAGAAACAGCAGATGCTCACGGCGCAGCAGCAAACCCTTGCTTCGCAACAGGTTTCGCTTACGACAACCGAACAGCAAAAGACACAGCTCCTCGCCCAAACCAAAGCCAAGGAATCGAACTACCAAAAATTGCTGGCCGCTGCCGAAGCCGAACTCCAAAGCTTCACGGCCTTCACCCAAAATGCCGGCGGTTCGAAACTGCTCGGCAGCCAGACCGTTTGCGACAACTGGGGCTGCTACTACAACCAGCGCGACGCCGCCTGGGGCAACAATTCACTGAACGGAACCCGCTACACGCTCGCGAGCGACGGCTGCCTGATCACTTCGCTTGCGATGGTCATGACGCACTACGGCTACCGCGACGTGACGCCGGCCACCATCAATTCGAACCCGGACAACTTCGCCTCGTATTATCCTGCCTACCTGCTCTACACCATCAACGTTGACGGCGTTTCGGCAACCCGGACGGCCGCCGCCATCGACGCGACGCTTGCGACCGGTAATCCGGTGATCGTCGGCGTGCATGCGTACGGCGGGACGCACTACGTGGTCCTCGTGAGCGGCAAAAGGGGAAATTACCTCATGCGCGATCCCTATATCGCAAACGGCGACAACGTTGCCTTCGCCGACCATTATTCAGTGAATAAAATTTTCGGCATCACGAAGGTCGTGATCAATAATTCCTAAATGCGTTTCCTGCAGGAACATAAACGGCTCATCGGCGGCGGCCTTGCGGCAATCCTCGCGGGCGGACTTTTGGGGTACGGCATCCGGATGGAAATCGAGCTCCTGATCATGAACCGGATGCTGCGCGGCGAACTCGCGGGCGAACGGCAGACCGCTTCCGCCGAGCGGAACTATTACGAAAACCTGCTCTCGCTTGCGAGTTCCACGAACCAAAATCTGCAGCAACATTTGCAGGGCGAGCAGAGCCGGAATAACGCCATCGAATCGCAGGTATTGCAACTTTCGGGGAATGTGAACCAGCTCACGCAACTGCAGAACACCGATCCGCAGCTCCTCGAAAAATATTCGCGGGTCTATTTCCTGAACGAAAACTACCAGCCGAAATCGCTTACCGCAATCGATTCGAGTTATCTCTATAATCCGAAAAGGACGGAACAATTCCTGGCGCCGGCACTCCCCTATTTGCTGAGCTTGATGAACGCCGCAAAAATTGCCGGAATCGATTTAAAAATCGCCTCAGCTTACCGGTCCTTTGGTACTCAGGCGGCGCTCCATACGGAATATCTGGTGACCTACGGAATCGGCACCAACCAATTTTCCGCAGAGGAAGGATATTCCGAACACCAACTCGGCACGGCTGCCGATTTCATCACCTCTCCCATGACGGCACTTACCACAACATTTGCTTCCACATCCGCCTACGCCTGGCTCCAATCGAATGCTTATAAATACGGTTTCGTCTTGTCCTATCCCAAGGGCAATCCGTATTACATCTTTGAACCGTGGCATTGGCGGTTTGTGGGCGTTTCGCTCGCGACCTGGCTTTATCAAAGTAACCAAAGTTTTTACGACGTTTCACAGAGAACTATTAACCAATATCTGATTTCAATATTCAATTGAGGCGGCGGTTTCCCTGGAAGACGGTCGTTAAAAAAAACAACGGGACGCGCCCGTTGTGAATGAAACATTGGATTTCATGCCGCCGATCGAAAATCCTAGTGGTCCACAACCAGGATTATCGAATAAGAAATCACCTTGACAACCCTGCCCACCATAACGAGATGAAGCGGTTGTGCCGCATCGCACAACACCGGCCAATCCAAACTGAGCCAAAGGTAATCAATAGTCGCAGATAAATCTTGCCCCGCCGAAATTACGACAAATATCTCGCGTCCTTCCCCATATCCGCAGACATTCCAAGAAACCGACGTGCATGTAATTTTGCCAGCAATCCCGGGAATAATGCAATTTCCGTGCAGTGCCACAGGATACGAACGCACAAAAGCCTCCTCCGTGCAATGTACCATGCATATCCGCCTGTGCATAATTCCCCTTCATGAAAGGAGTAAAATAAGGGTATGGAAAACAATATAAAAATGGATCGGGTGGGCGTGCTGTGGGGACAAACCTGGCAAATGTACCGCGAGCGGCTCCGGGGATTGATGAAAATCATCCTCATTCCGGCGCTTTTCCTGGTGCTGGGGGAAATCGCCGTCCGCTCCGGGTCCGTTCCGGCCATCGGATTGGGCGTCATTTTCATTATTGCGGGAGCCATTCTCGCCGTTTTTGCTTATATTGCCGCAACCATCTCAATCCACGAAAAAACCAATTTCAACGACTCCTATCGCCGCAGCACGCAGTTCTTCTGGCCGATGGTTTGGGTCGGCATCCTGGGTACGCTGGTTAAAATAGGAGGCCTCGTCATGCTCATCGTTCCCGGCATCCTCTTCGCCATCGGCCTCACGCTGAGCTTTTATGTCCTCATCCTTGAAAACCGCCGCGGCCTCGGCGCCCTCATGCAAAGCTTGGCCTACGTACGCGGATTCGAATTCGAAGTATTCGGCCGGATGCTTTTGCTCGCGCTCTGCGTCATGGTGCCGTTTTGGGTCATTTATACTCCGGCGCTCGCTATTTTCGGGCTTACGATCGGACTTTTGGTTTATGCGGTCCTGATGCTCTTTGTCGTGCCGTTTTCATTGATTTATCTCTACGTGATGTATCGGAATTTCGTCGCGATGAAACCGGATGTGGCGGCCGGACAGGCGATTCGGAGCAAGGGCTGGCTTACGGCTGCGGCAATCGTCGGCCTCGTGGTCCCGTTGATTTTGATTGTTATCTTCGCTTCCGCGATAGCGTTTTTCGTCCGCCAAAATCCGCAATGGCAAAATCCCGCATATTGGCAACAAATGAACCAGCAGCAATGGAATATTCAGGGAATATATCCTGAACCGTCCGGCGCGCCGAGCTCGACAGCGACATCTTCATCCCCGCTCGGCATGCATTGCGGCGGATTTATCAGGAACGCACCTACTTGTCCGACTGGATATCGCTGCCAATTGGACATCAATCGTCCGGACACCGGCGGCGTATGCGTGCCGGATTAGAATTTATAAAGCCAGCAGATTATAATCGCTCCGTTTAGAACCCATCTCAAAAATAGGCCGAGCGCACCCATGAGGAATTTTCGAGATGAAAACGGCGATTTCGGCTGAAGAAATAGCGGGCTATTCCAAGGGCGAAATCGCCGTTTTCAGCCGAAAATAACCATGGGTGCGCCGGATCTTCGGACATCAGCTATTTTTGAGATGGGTTCTAGTCCGCATTAACCAACCAGCCAGTCGGCATCAACCGCTTGGCGGGTTTCCTGTTTTATTGCCTGACAGTTTATTGTCAGACAGTCCGCCGGGGCAATTTATCCGGCCGGCAGAATCCATATCAGGCCGCCGCCATCTCCGGATAGATTTTTAAAAGTGATATCAAAAGCGCCACGACGAGCGGACCGGCCAAAAATCCTATCGGGCCGAAAAAGCTGATGCCGCCGAGGACGGCCAATAAAATGATAAAAGGATGGATGGCGGCGCGGCGGCGGACGAACTGCGGCGTTATCAGGTTATAGATCAGATTGATGAGGATAATGCTCCAAATGAGCAAACCGATGGCCGGAGCAGTTTGGCCGATCACGAAAAGATAAACAACGCCCGGGATCGCCACGAGCCACGTGCCCACGATCGGCACCAAAGTCACAATGACCGCAAGCGCGCCCCAGAACGCCGGATTTGGAATGCCGAAGATGAAAAAGCCGATACCAAGGACGACGCCCTGAATAACCGCGACGACAAGCGTCCCCTCGAAAACCGATTTAATGACGAGCTCGATTTCGCCGAGGACCTGTTCGGTGTTCTGCCGGGAAAGCGGCGTATGATCCATGACCCACGCCCGCAGCGCGTCCCCCTCCTTCAGGAAATAGAAGAGGCCGATCAAGCTCACGAGCGCAGTAAAGAAAAGCTGCGCAAGCCCTGAAAACAGCGAGCCCAAATTCTGGATAAACCAGGAAAGCACCTGCCGGGCGGCATTATCCAGCGTGGCGGAAGCCGTCGAACCCTGCAGGTTCGGGAAAACGGTGCTCAATACTTTCGCCAAAGCGCTTTGCGATCCCGAGGAACTGCCCGTAAGCGAGCTGTAGAGATTGGTCGCCTCGCCGACAATCCGCACGCCGAAAAGCGCCAATGGCAGGAAAATGACGGCAATCACGATTACGACGACAAGCGCGGCCGAAAGGGTGGCATTCCCGGAAATTGACGCAAATTTCCGGTACAGCGGCCTGAAAAGAAACGCCAGCGCGCCGCCCAGTACCAATGCGCCAGCATACGGTTGGAAAACAAACCAGGAATAAAGCGCCGCCAAAGCGAGCAGGATGAAAAAAAACCAATATTCAACGCGCGCAGATGGCATATCTACATTCTAACACAGTGAGGGCTGCCCCGGGGCAGCCCTCGAATCCCTGCCTTTATTTCCGTACCTCTGCGTCAGGTCGCATATTGATCCGGATCTTCATTGAATGTACTCTTACATTCCGCAGAGTCGAAATAATAAACCTTTCCTTTGTAGTTTGCGCTGTATTCGGCGGTTTCCGGATCTACGTCCTTGCCGCAAACAGGATCCTTCACCCGCGTTTTGGTTTTCGCTTCGTCAGCCATAATGTTAGTTGTTTTCGATTTTCGGATTTTCGGAGTTCACCAAAAATCCTTCGACCTTTTGGCATTATTGAGAATACGGAACTGCGACTGAAGCTGTGATGAAGGCGGGGAGAGATTGTATAATGTATAAAGTATAAGGTATAAAGTATAATGTATAAGGTATAAAGTATAAGGATGAGGGCATGCTTAAAGGATTTCGACAATTCATTTTACGCGGCAATGTCGTAGACCTCGCGGTCGGCGTTATGATCGGCGCGGCTTTTAATTCGGTCGTGCAAAGCTTGGTAAAAGACATCCTGACGCCCATTGTCGGCGCTCTTGTAAAAACACCGGATTTTTCAAGCATTGCCTTTACCGTGAACGGCAGCAAATTTGCCTACGGCGACTTCCTGAACAACCTTATCTCATTTGTGATCACGGCCATCGCTGTCTATTTCTTCGTCGTCCTCCCGATCAACACGCTTCATGAACGCTTTGCAAGAAAACAGGCGCCGCCGGCGCCCACCGAAAAAAAATGCCCGGATTGCGCAAGCAACATTCCGATCGATGCCAAGCGCTGCCCCCAATGCACGAGCTGGATCGATTCTCCGGGAAAACATGCATGAAAAATAAAAAAAAACGGCGCGGCGCTTGAAAAACTGTTTTCAAGCGCTAGCGCCGTTTTTTTATTTATCTTCCTTCCTCTTCTTCCTGCCCGCGATTCGAGCGCGCATGGCGGCGTGAGGAGCTGCGCCGGCGTCCCCGCGAATTATTTTCATTGTGGCGGGTACTTCGGCGGCTGCGGCTGCGATTAGGCATGTTTATGTTATTCAAGATGATTTCTGTGATTCGACCTTGAACCGCACCGTAGCACAGCTAGGGTGAAATGCCTGTGAAAATGCCAAATGGCAAATGACTAATGGTAAACGTATGTCCAATGAAAGAAATATCCATTAGACATTTTTCTCATTTGTCCCATTCGTTTGTCATTTGTCATTAATCGTTTGTCATTTCAATACTTATATGTGTCCACGAGCAGTCCATTCCTATCGAACAGGTATACGTTATCGTGGTACGGATCAAGCGGGCTCGCGCCCATCCAGGCGCGCCATTCTTTCGAGAGGAAATTGGAATCATTCAGGTGGGCATTGAAGCACGCGCGGTAATTGAAATTATCGGCAATGTAAGCGCGGCAGGTATAATCGTTCAGCGGGATCTGCGGATTATTCAAATTGGGAACCTGGCAGGATCCGATGGAATAGATGAAGTTCTGGCATGCGCCGGTGAAACCGGAAAGCGGGGCGCGGTCGGGCGCGGGGCAATTCATGGGCAACGGCGGATTGAAATGGTTTGCGGTGCCGATATAGCCGATGCATTCGTTGAGGCGGAGGTTGAACGGCCCAGACTGCGAATACAGGTTCACGTACTGGCTGTTTTGGGTAAAAATGATGTCGCTCGGCGCGGTGAGTCCGGACGGATCATACAGATTGACTGCCTGCGGCACGTATTCCCCTCCCCGATTTGCGACAATGTGCCAGCCGGTCACATCGACCGATTCGCCCTGGCTCAAATTCGTGGCATAGAGCGAAATTTGGCCGTAGGCGCCGGTGCTTACGGATCCAAGCAGAACTTGGTGGAAATACGGGGAGAGCCCGGCGGCGGTAAAACCGGCCGGTATGTCGGCGGGATTTATCGTATTAGTTGCCTGCTGGTTACTGGTTACCGACTGCTGGTTACCGGCTGCTGGCTGCGGATTCAAATAGGTCTGGCCGGACGACGGCACACTCGGCCTTGAGTAAGTGCTCGACGGGAACCGCAATGCATTCCCTAAACTGCTGAAAGCGTTGCCGACCAAGCCGGAATTTATGGCGTATATCAAAATCGCAAGGATGAGGACGAAGAAAAGAATGATGCCGATTTTGGAGCCCATGTGTCAAATGTCGAATATCTAATTAATAATTAATAACGAATGCAAAATATTAAATGTCCAATGGGAATTCTGACATTGGGCATTCGTTATTAATTAGACATTATTAATTAGTCATTTTCCATAAATCAAACCACCACGTTTACCAACCGCTTCTCCACGTAAATCACTTTCCTCGGTTCCTTCCCGGCCATGGCGTGCCGCACTTTTTCGCTCGCGAGCGCCGCCTCCTTCGCCGCCGGTTCGTCTATATCCGCCGTTACCATAATTGTATCACGCACCTTGCCGTTCACCTGCAGCACCAACCGGATCTCCGTATCTGCAATCAATTTCGGGTCGTATGCCGGCCATGGCTCGAAATCGAGGAATGAGGCATGGCCAAGCATTGACCAAGCTTCCTGCGCGAGGTGCGGCGCAAAGGGATGCAGCAGTTTGATGAAAATTTCGAGCTCGGATTTTTCGGGCGCGCCGTTTTTTTCCGCTTCATTCAAAAAAATCATGAGTGCCGAAACCGCCGTATTGAATTTGAAACCCTCGATGTCCTCCGTAACCTTTTTGATGGTCTTCTGCAATGTTATCCCGGACGAACGCGATGCTTCGCCGACCGCTCCGGCATGGCCGGCGGCAAAGTTCCAGCAGCGCTTCAAAAACCGCTCCACGCCCAAAATGCCCTGCGGATCCCACGGCTGGCCTTCCTCAAACGGCCCCATGAACATTTCGTAAAGCCGGACGGAATCCGCGCCGAACTCGCCCACGATCTCGTCCGGGTTCACGACATTCCCTTTGCTTTTCGACATCTTCTGGCCATCGGCGCCGCGGATAAGGCCTTGATGGCGGAGCTTCAGGAAAGGCTCGTCGAATGCGAGCAATCCTTCGTCATATAAAAATTTCGTGATGAACCGCGAATAGAGCAGATGCAAAACCGTATGCTCCGCGCCGATGACATACAAATCCACCGGCAGCCAATGCTTTGCCTTATCCTTATCGAAAATGGCATTGGCATTATGCGGATCGGCATAGCGCAGGTAATACCAGGATGAATCGACGAACGTGTCGAGCGTTTCCGGGTCGCGTTTCGCCTCGCCGCCGCACTGCGGACATTTCACCCCGATGAACTCCGGCGAACTCGCAAGCGGCGGCATGCCGTGCGGCCGGTAATCCTTGAGATCGGGAAGCGTGACCGGCAGCTCATCATCCGGCACCGGGACAATGCCGCACTGCGGGCAATGGACCATCGGAATCGGCACGCCCCAGTACCGTTGGCGGGAAACGGACCAGTCGCGGAGCTTATATTGGATTTTTTTCTTCCCGCCGGCAAATTCGGTGATTTTCCATTTCGCCGTTTCGGAATCCATGCCGGTAAATTTCCCGGAACCGGCCAGCTTGCCATAACCGGAATACATTTCCCCTAAAACAAGCCGCTTGAAAACCAGCAGATGATTTTCATCCTGCATACGGGCCAGTATCTCGTCTTTGGCATTCCATTTCACCTTAAATTTCCCGTTTTCGTGGGCTTCCAATTTATTTTCCTTGCGACCGTCGCCCTTCAGGCGGAAATACAACCCGGTGACTTCAGAAGCGCGCGCCACATGCTTCGAAAACGCAAAATAATGGTGGTGCATTTTTTCAGAACGCGAAACCAATTCCATGTCGTGATAGCCGGTTTCCTCCTGGATTTCGCGCAACGCGCTCTGAACCGGATCTTCGCCCTTCTCGATGCCGCCGCCGATGAAAAGATCGCCGCCGTATTGCGGTCCCCAATCCAAGACCAAAAATTTCTTCGTTTCTGGATCTTCCACGACGGCCACAATGCTTTCCCGGAACTCTTCGTTCGGCAATTGTTTGCCGGTTTCCGGCTCGATCACGGTTTTCACGGGCAAACCGAATTTCTTCGCGAATTCAAAATCGCGCTCATCGTGCGCCGGCACCGCCATGATCGCGCCGGTGCCATACGAACCAAGGACATAATCCGCGACCCATATCGAAATTTCTTCGCCCGTAGCCGGATTAATTGCCTTTACGCCCTTCAGTTCGACGCCGGTTTTTTCTTTTGCTTGCACCTCGCGCATCAGGTCGGTCTTGTGCTTCGTGGCCTCCGCATACGCTTTCACCTCCGCCTTGTTATCAAGCACATCATGCCCGTCATCCGTTGCAAGCGTCACCCATGCATGCTCCGGCGCAAGCACCAAATATGTCGCGCCGAACAGCGTATCCGGACGCGTCGTGAAAATCCTGATTGCAGCCCGTTCGCCGTTCGGACCGCGGCGCTCATTGTCCTCCGGATTCTTCTTGAAAGAAAGGAGGAAATCGATCTCGGCGCCATCGGATTTGCCGATCCAATCCTCCTGCCGTTTGACGGTCGCGGCAGGCCAATCAAGTCCCGGCAAACCGTCGAGCAACCGCTCCGCGTAATCCGTGATCTTCAGAAACCACTGCTCCATGTCGCGCTCCTCAATCTCGGAGCCGCACCGCTCGCAACGCCCGTTTACCACCTGTTCGTTCGCAAGAACCGTCTGGTCCTTCGGACACCAATTCACCTTCGCTTTCGCGCGGTAAGCCAATCCCCTTTTGAAAAGCCGGATGAAAAGCCACTGGGTCCATTTATAATATTCCGGCGAAGCGGTGTTGATCTCGCGGTCCCAATCGTATGAAAGGCCGAACATCTGCACCTGCCGTTTGAAGTTTTTGGTATTCTCTGACGCAACTTCCTTCGGGCTTTTGCCTACTTTGATCGCGTAATTCTCGGTCGGCAACCCGAAGGCGTCCCAGCCCATCGTGTAAAGCACTTCATGGCCACGCATCCGCATGAAGCGGGCGTGGACATCTTCGGCGATATACCCTTTCGGATGGCCTACGTGCAACCCCGCCGCCGAAGGATATGGAAAAGTTTCAAGCTGGTAATATTTCGGTTTTATTGAATCATCTTTCGCGCGGAACGCCTTTTCATCCAGCCATTTTTTCTGCCATTTCGCCTCGATTTTTTTCGGGTCATACTTGGCCATATAGGCCTATTTTACGCTCATTTTCATTGCTTGTCATCCCGGCCACTGAGCTGAAATCTATGTGTAAAATGACTAATATCTAATTAATAATTAATAACGAATGCAAAATATTAAATGTCCAATGGAAATTCTGGGGTAATGTAAGCCAGATGGTACAGCTTCGCTATCATGAAAAGCATGTACCAGTTGAATCAAATTCCGTCGGAGCGGCAGATCAAGAAATTCATCCGCCGCGTGGTGTTCGGGAAGAACGTGTTCTGCCCGGAATGTCGGTCAAGAAAGGTCGTTGTCTTTGAGCGGAGATACCGGTGCCGGGCATGCCGCTTGAAGTTCACGCTCATCTCGCATACGTGGCTCAAAGGCATGAAGCTGTCGTATGGGAAGTTCTGGATGATCCTCTGGTGCTGGACGACGAGCATCCCTGTCTCGCAGACGGCAGAGCTCTCCGGCCTCTCGCGCCAGGCCGTTGCCCGCTGGCATGACCTCTTCCGCGAACACCTCCCGAAAGACCATGTCATTCTTGGGAAAATAGTGCAGCTCGACGAGGCATATTTCAAGGGGTGGTCGCTTGTCATGGGGAAGGAACAGGGCACGCGCAAGATCGCGTTCATGATGTGGCGGAGCGCGGTCGAGAGGCATCATGCGGTGCAGTTCCTCGAACAGCATGTGCGCCCGGGGTCAGTGCTCCATACGGACGGCTCGTGGATCTACCGTGCCATCCAGCACTCCTGGCCGGTCGACCATGCGTGGGATATCCACAAGCGATTCGAGTTCGGGAAGACATCCGAGATCGAAGGGATGTTCGGCATCCTCCGCACCTTCCTGCGCCGCGTCTATCATCATGTGACGCCCGAAAAACTGCCGGAATACGTGAGTGAATTCCAGGTCCGTTTTTCCTCGCCCGAAATCTTCAAAGACCCCCGATTCTATCTATCAAAAACACTATCGCTTGTACCATTTGACTAACATTACCCAAATTCTGACATTAGGCATTCGTTATTAATTAGTCATTATTGATTATTCATTTTCAAACACTGGATCCTGGATCAAGCCTGGCATGGCAGAAACTGCATTCTTCCAGATTTGCGCTTTCATTTCATCCGTTGAAACCCCTTTGAGCTCTGCCAGTCTTTTCACAACTTCGACCACATACGCCGGCTCGTTGCGCTTACCGCGATACGGCACGGGAGCCACGTACGGCGCATCGGTTTCGGAAAGAATGCGGTCGATCGGGATCAGCTTGATGACCTCGTCATAGCTTTGCGCGAACGTAATGACCCCGCCGAAGGTGAATGAAAAACCGAGATCGAGCAACGCCCGGGCATCATCTGGCGTTCCGGTGAAAAAATGGATGATTCCGGAATGGGAAGCCGGAAGCCGGGAACCGGAAGACAGAATGCCGATTAAATCGGGAAAGGCATTCCGGCAATGGATCATAAGCGGTTTATCCAATTCTGCCGCCAATTCGATTTGAGCTTGAAAAATATTTTTTTGCTTTTCTCCAACTTCCGGCTTCCGTTCCCTGGCCTCGCGAAAATAATCCAAGCCGCACTCCCCTATCGCGACCACTTTCGGATGCTGCGCCAACTTCCTCAATCTTTCGACATCAAACACTTCCGCCTCTGCCTCCGCTTGTTCGTTCTTGTCGTGGTGCCAGTCGTCATCTTCGGCATGAGCCGGATGGAATCCAATCGCTGCCCACATCTCTTTCGGAAACCGTTCAGCTAATTTGATAGCGGCTTCGGAAGTGGAGAATTGGGTGCCGACGTTGATCATTTTTACGCCGACATCACGGGCGCGCTGAAGCACCGACTCGCGGTCGGCATCGTATGCCGGAAACTGCGCATGCGTGTGCGCATCAAGAAAGGAAGCAGTTTCCATAACAGAACCTATTCTAGCACGAATCACTGGTTAACCAGTATCCCACTCGCATCCACTACAACCGCGCTGTCGTCATTCGGAAAATTATCCGCCGTGCCAATGTCATCCGTCGAATTCCGCTCGATGTAATATAGTTTTTGGCCCGGCTGCACGGTATATATTTGCGTTTTATAATTCGGATTCTGGGCAAGCAAAGTGAACTGCACCGCGCCGCCAGCAAGCATTTTCCGCTGCACTTTCATGCCGCTCAATGCATTTTGCGTTGCGGCATTATACGGCATCGGCCCGGAAATCAAATACGCGTATTGCGCATAGGAGGAGCTTGCAAAAGACTGCCCGGCCGTCATTGAGGTTCCCGTATTTGAAGAAGCCGCCGACGGAGGAATGGTCGAGGTTGAAGCAGGCGCGCCCGTACTTGATCCTGCGGCGGCATAGGTTGACGTCGGCGCATAAGTCGTAGGCCCAGGAGTGTATGAACCGCCATTGTTCATCGTCCAGTAAATAACGCCTATCAAGACCACCACGACAATCAAGATAATGAGAATAGCCCAAGAGGTTTTTGACATATATCCATTGTCAATGATCGAAGCTGAAAACCTGATGAAGTTGAATAAAATGCAAAGTTTGGTTAAACTGGCATTGGATCAAGGAGGCGTGGCTGAGCGGTCGAAAGCAACTTCCTGCTAAGAAGTTGACCGGGAAACCGGTCCGAAGGTTCGAATCCTTCCGCCTCCGCAGCAAAAAATTACCACCGATCGTGGGTTCCCCAGGCCGTTGTTTTGATCTGAAATTGCGCGCAAACAAAACGGGCGCTTCCGGAACAGCCAAACCAATGGTGTTCCGAAAGCGCCCGTTTTTGTTTTTAAATTCGTACTCCTGCACGAGCAGAAGCTTTAGAGGTGGGCGTTCGGGCGTGGGCCGCGAGTCGAACCTTCCGGTTCCTCGATCTTGAGATTTACGCGGGCATTGTTTTTCACGCCCACGATCCGCAAAAGCGAGCGGATGGATTTCGCCGTCGCGCCTTGCCTGCCGACCACCTGACCCATGTCCATCGGATTCACATGCAACGAGAGCAGCACTCCCATCTCATCAACCTTGCGGTCAACCTTCACGTCTTCCGGATGGTCCACGAGGGACTTCACCAAGTATTCCAGGAATTCCTGGTCAGCTGTCGATGAATTCGCCATATACGGTAAGGACAGTTTATATCAACGTTCGCGACCTTTGCTGGATTATGGTTCCATTATAATCGATGTTTTAAAATTTGTCAAGCGTACGAAGGCCCAATAAAAAGCCAGCTTCTGAGCTGGCAGGATCCCTATTTTTCCATGGCCTTAATGATTGAACTCACGGCGGCCGGTTTTTGAAAATATCGCTCGATGTAAGGAGCAGGCTGCACCGTAGCGGCGGTAATCAGGAAAATACGCGCCGATTTTCCCAACTCTTCGACAACCCGCCTGGCAAACTCGACCCCGTTCATTCTTTCTTTCCCCATCTCGTAATCCGTGAGGATAAAGTCGAAATCCTCATGACGGCAAAGTTCCAATGCCTTTTCGCCATTCGGCGCCGTCTTGATTAAAAACCCACGGCTTTCAAGGACCATGGACATAACCGTCCGAATGTCTTCATGGTCATCCACAACCAAAATCTTTTTACGCTTCACTTCCCTATCCTCTTCTCCGGCCATAAATTGAACCGCCGCCATTATGACATATTTTCAGCAAAATAAAAAGAGGCCGGTTTACCAGCCTCACTCGGCCGCCCCTCCTCCGAGGCGGCTGCGCGATTAACCATCATTTTTCCAGCGCTGCAATTCCAGGCAGCGTCCTGCCCGCGAGGAAATCGAGCATTGCTCCCCCACCGGTCGAAATGAAGCTGAATTTTTTATCGAGATGCATTTTTTTGAGGAACATGACTGTCTCGCCGCCGCCGGTCAACGAAAAAGCGCGGCGGTTTTGGGCAATCGCCCTTGCAAGCGCCAAAGATCCTTTGCTGAACCGCTTCGATTCGATCTGCCCCATCGGCCCGCTCCAGAGAATCGTTTTCGCGCCGGCGATTGTTTTTGCATAAAGAACAGCGGTTTTGGGCCCAATGTCCAAAATCTGGTTCCGCCGCCACTTCAGGTCGACGGGCAATAAAATATTCCGGTAAGCGGCGATCTTTTTGATGGCTTTCAAATCGGTATCCTCATCTTTCACTGATTGCCCCACATCCATGCCGCGCAAAGCAAGCACGGTATTGGCCGGACCGCCCCCCAAAAGGAACCAAGTTGTTTTATTCTTGAAAAACCGCACGACGCCGAGTTTGTCTGCTGCTTTCGCGCCGCCGACGATAAACACGAACGGATGGCGCGGTTTTTCCATTGCCATTGTCAGATTTTCAATCTCCTGCTCAAGTTCGAGGCCGGCATAGCTCGGTAAAAATCGTGTAATCGCAGCCACGGAGGCATTTGCCCGGTGCGAAACCGCGAAAGCATCATTCACGTAAAAATCAGCTAATGAGGCGAGCTGTTTCGCGAGTTTTGGATTGTTTTTTTCCTCACCCGGCAAAAAACGAAGGTTTTCGAGAAGAAATATCGAATGCGCCGGGGCAGTTGCAATCTGGCGCCCCGCTTTATGGAAATCGAAATGATCGATAAAAATGATCTTTTTGCGAAGCAGTTCGGCAAGATGCGACGCATTTTTGCGCAAACTGAATTTCTTATCAAACGGCTTTGTCGGTCTGCCGCGATGGCTTATGATGACGATTTTCCCCGCATATTTTGCAAGCAATCTGATGGTTGGCAAAACAGCCCTCATGCGCCAATCGTCCTCAGTATTGAAATCCAAGCGCAATAGGACGGTGCCGCGGAGCGTTTCCGGATCGGTCCGGCTGAGAAAACGGATCATGGGATTATTTTAACATAGCCATAAATCAAAAGCGGCTTGTTCATAAATATTTTATTTTTTCGTTAGAAATAATTTAGGTCCGTTATGATATCCTTCCAAAGCCGGTTGCAAAACGGCTTGCTCGTGGAACGGTATCACGATTGGCTCGCTATCCGATAATTCAGGGTTCGACTCCCTCGCGGTCCAAATTTACCCTTGGCAGCGATTCCGAATTGACATTTATAGCGTCGCGCGCACTATGGATGTCAGGATAGCGAGCCGAGATACCGTTTACATCAACCAAAAAAACCGCGCGAGTGTGCGGTTTTGGGTTGAATTCACTCCCGCAATCTCCGGTAAATGCCTTCCTCCACAGTCTGCCGATCCATGCCGTATTTGAGGCGCGAATATTCCTTCAGTTTCTCTGCCAACTCCTTATTGCCGCCGTCCCAGGATTCGGTGCCTACCTTCAAATTGAACGGCCTCGAGGTCTCACCGTTTACAAGCAGCCGCGCATAGGCATTCAGGTTATCAATGTTGATAAGGTCGTTTTTGTTAAATGTAGGCGCGAATTGCTTTTCCAGGAATTCCGCGTCCTGCACGCCCACCCGGAATGCCAGGATCGAACCGACGTTGCCGAACACCGCATCGCGGATCTTCTCGGCCAGTTGCGCGATGAACTGATGTGCAACAATGAGGTCGAGGCGGTATTTGCGCGCTTCCGAAAGGATGGTCGAAATGGAATCGGTCGCAAAATTCTGGAATTCATCGATATACAGGTAAAAATCGCGGCGCTGGACCGAATCCGCTATCTCCACGCGCGACAGGGCGGCCATAAGGATCTTGCCGGTGAAAATAAGTCCCAAAAGCGACGCATTCAGGTCGCCGATCCGACCCTTCGAAAGGTTAATGAGCAGGATTTTCCCGGAATCCATGGCTTCGCGGAAATTGAACGCTGATTTGGGCTGCCCCACGATTGGCCGCATATAGTCATTCGAAATAAACGTGTTGAATTTGGACGTAATGTACGGCGTCATGTTCGCAAGCGAAGCGTCGCCGCCGGCTTTGGCTGCTTCCTTTTGCCAAAAATCGATAACGACCGGATTATGGATGCGCTCCAGCTTTTTATTGCGCCAAACAGGATCCGAAAAGATGCGCGGCACCTCGACGAGCGTCGTCGGTTCATTCGGCATGTCTTCCATCATTAAAAGCAGCGCGTTTCGCATGTATTGCTCGAACATCGGGCCGCCTGTCGTTTTCAGGTCATAGAGCTTATCGAAAATATTGATCATCTCATTGATGATGAACGTCTTTTCCTCCGGCCGGTTAAAATTATAGTCAAGCATGTTCAACCCCATCGGGCGCGCAAGATCGCCGGGATTGAAATAAATAACGTCATCCATCCGTTCCTTCGGCACGAACCCAAGCGCGTTTTCAACCAGGTCGCCATGCGGGTCGATGATGGCAAGTCCCTTACCGGATTGGATATCTTCTTTCACCAGATTGCCGATGAGCGTTGATTTGCCAGTACCGGTTTGCCCAACGAGATACAAATGCCGGCGGCGGTCCTCGTCGCCCATGTAAATCGGTTTGCGCTGGCCGCGAAAATCGCTTTCCCCAAGCAGCAGCCCTCCTTTGGGCAGATTTTCCGGCGGCGGGGCCTCCTTTGATTTCAACCACTTCACCTTTGGCGTTTCGGTCGAGGAAATCGGGAAGTGGCAAAAACTCGCAACCTCTTCGACGGAAAGCGTCATCGCATGCGACGGCTCGAAATGGCGGAAAATGAAATCGCTCACGATATTTTTCATGTTTCCGGGTTTTACGATCCGGAAACCGTTCCGCTCCGGCGCCGCAAACTGGCTGAAGCCGGCAGTCAATCCATCCAAAATGTCATTTGCCTGGAACTCGGACGAAGCCGACGCCACGAACCGGACATTTACGCTGAAGAGCGGTTTCGCAAGCTTCGCCTGGAGCGCCTTCACCAATTCCTCGTCCACCGGCCGTTCGCGTTTTTCCTTTTCCTGTTCCTCTTTTGATTTCGGATTGAAAACAGCGCCGACATCCGCAAGCTCCATCGGGAATCCATTGCCAAAAACCTTCTTTGCCGGCTCGCCCCGCTTCAAAAGATCTATATATTTCTCGATTGCCTTTTTCACGCCCTTTTCCGCCGGACGCATGATAACCTGCATGGCGGCACCTTCGCCAACCTCGTTTATTTTCGAAAACGCGCCAAGGATGGATTCAAAAGAATCAATGCCAAGTTCGGCATACGTCCGCATCGGCACGGCGAATATTTCCTTCTCCATCAAGTAGGCAGCCGCAGCCGCGCCGTTTACGTTGAAAATATTGTAATCATCCATAACCAGTTCAACGCTTGCGCCGTTCCACAATCCCTGGATCTGCTTTACCGCGATTTCAGCCGCAAGCTTTGGCACGGCCAGGTAGAAATGGATTTCTTCGCCTACATGCGGCACTGCAACCTCGAACGCGAATGGTTTTTTTAATGCCGTAAAACTTCCTAAAAGCTGCTCGAAATGGGCCAGTTCCGCTTTGAAGTCCTTATTTTCCGAATTGCCCGGCTGATCTTGCGGCGTCGGCCGCGGGATTTTAACCAAAAAGAGCGCCGTTTTGAGCGAGTTTATAATTTTCTGCCGCGTGAGCCGCTGGATCAGAAAATAAACCGCAAACCCGATAGCCGCGCCGAGAATAATTGCCAAAAAGAAAATAACAAAGGACATTAATTCATTATTCATGCACCACGCGAAGCACTTCTTCGAGCGACGTCAGGCCTTTCGAAACCTTGAGCAGCGCGTCATCCACCATCGTTTTCATCCCGTTCGCCACCGCCGCCGCCTTGATATCCTGGGCGCTCGCCCTTTGCATGATGAGCTTCCGGACGTCATCGTTCACTTCGAGCACTTCGCGGATGCCGATGCGTCCCGTATAGCCAAGCCCCTTGCAGTTGTCGCATCCCTTCGGGCTGTAAAACTTCATTTCGATATCGACGTTCGGAATAAGCTCCTGCAAACTCTTCATCTCCTCGCGCGAAAGCTTCCGTTCCACCTTGCAAGTTTGGCAAAGCTCCCGGACCAACCGCTGGCCGATGGCAATGTTTACCGTCGAAGCCACGAGAAACGGCGGCACGCCCATATCAAGCAGCCGCGGGAAAGTCGTCGGCGAATCATTGGTGTGCAACGTGGAAAGTACCAAATGACCGGTCAAAGCCGCATTCACCGCGATGGAAGCCGTTTCCTCGTCCCGGATCTCACCGACCATGATGACATTTGGATCCTGGCGCAAAATAGACCGCAAACCGGTCGCAAACGTAAGTCCGACATCGGCGTTAGTTTGTATCTGCGTCGTACCGTCAAGGGCATACTCGACCGGATCTTCAATCGTGATGATCGACACATCGGACTTATTGAGCTGCTTTAAAATGGTATAAAGCGTCGTCGTTTTTCCGGAACCTGTCGGACCGTTCGCAAGTATCATGCCGTACGGTTTCGAAATGGCACGTTGCACCTTGGCGACATCAGCAACCGAAAAGCCCAAACTGTCGATCGTGTATCCCTGGGTTTCCGCGAGCACGCGCAGAATGGCATTCTCTCCATGCGAAGTCGGCACAATGGATACGCGCACATTCACATCGCCGAAATCCTTGATGGAAATCTTGAAGCGGCCGTCTTGCGGCACCATGTGCTCATCCGTCCGGAGGCCCGCGAGCACTTTGATGCGGCTCACAATCTCATCGTAAATATCCTTCCGGATCCCCTGCGCCTTTTCGAAAATATCATGGAGCATCCCGTCAATACGGAACCGGATGCGCACAAAATGTTCCTCCGGCTGGATATGCACGTCGGAGGCGCGCAAAAGATACGCATATTCGACGAACGAATCGACGAGGTTGATAATGGAAATCTTTTCCACCGGCCGCACCAGGTTCTTCTCAATTTCGAGTTTCAGCTCCGAAGCATCCCGCATGATTTAATTGTAACATAGGCGGAATACCTAATATCTAATTAATAATTAATGATGGTTGCCCGGTGGGAAATACCCAACGGACATCCGGGTATTGTTCATCCGTTATTAATTAGATTTATCAACTGGAAGTTCCCAAAACCCTCCGCACCTTCTCCACGATCGCATCCAAACTCTCCGTTTTCATGATAAAATCCTCCGCACCCAATTCGTGGCTCACGTCCGGTTTATCACCCGACATGCCGGGGAATGGATCATCCTGGCCGCTCAAAAAGAGCGTTTTGACCCCTGCCGTATCCGGGTTCCCTTTGATTTCCAGAGCTGTCTCCGTGCCTGAAGGCCCCAGCGGCATATTGATGTCGAGAAGCGCCAAATTCGGCTTCAAATCTTTCGTTTTCGCAAGCGCCTCCGCCCCATCCTTCACGGCTATGACCTCGAATCCCGCCGCCTTAAGCTTCGTCGCCACCACTTCGCGGAAATTGTTATCGTCATCGGCAACCAAAACAAGCGGAACGGACCGAGCCGGACCGGCCGGCGGATTTTCATGGATCGGTTCCGAAGCCGGCGGCGCTGGCGGAACGGGAATGTTCTGTTCTTCGGGCATGGAAATAGTATAGCAAGGAGTAGGAAGTAAGCAAAAAAGCAAAAAAAACGGGCTCCAATGACCAAGGCGGAAACAGTCCAAAAAACCCGCTCATCATACCAAAAACCTATAAGCCTAGCGACTCATAAGGCGTCTTATATAACACCAAAGCAAAACCCCCGCTTTTGACGGGGGCTTCGCATGGAACTTTGGCAATCCATAAGCCGGATTCTGTGATATGAGAAGTGAGACGTGAGAAATGGGATGTGAGAAAATTCTCATTCCCCACATCCCACATCTCACTTCCCATTTGACGATCATTTATCTGGATCCTCGATTACTCTTGGATTCGAGCGGCACCCTGGACTGGTAACTGGTTACTGGTAACTAGAAAACCTGGTAATAAAATTAATTTAAACTCTTAATCAACTGATACGGCTCCTTCCCGGTGATGACATATTCGCGTATTGACTTACAACGACCAAATCCTTCCGCTATATTTAAAGGAATGGATCGTGGCGATCTCCGAATCTGGTCCGCGATATCAAACCGATACTCCCTCGGAAGGCCTAAGGAAATATTGTGTATCCGGACTGCTAATCGATAGGATCTTTGATAAACATCCAAATCTCGGTAAGTCATTGCGCTATTTTACAACGCGATTATTAAATTTTTATTAAAGAACTATTGACTTATTACCAGGTTCGCTAACTACCAGTAACCAGCTACCAGCCAGTACGGCCTTGCACCCGGTAAGGATTTTGCCGTTTCACCTTCACCTTTTTATCCCTATAGTGAAGTTAAGCCAACGAGCTTGGGATGGGGCTCCCGATCTCCTTTCGAAGACCGGCGTCACTGCTCGCACCTCTGTCCTTGCGGACGGCGGCTGTTAGCCGCTACCTTTTTATCCTGCAAAGCTCCGTTGGGGGCAAAACAGGAGAGTGTCCGGACTTTCCTCATGCTCAGATAACGGACTTCAGATATCAGATTTCAGACATTCTGCACCTGATTTCTGAAATCCGGAATCCGAACATGCGATCGTCTGGATTGCCGTTTTATAGTATACTATATTCTACGGAAAAAATCAAATCATTCATTCCAACATTCTGAAGAACGTCGGAATGGGCAATTACCCCGATCATGCCTCAAAAAACAAAACTCATCGCCATCGTAGGACCGACGGCGAGCGGAAAAACATCGCTCTCGATCGAACTTGCGCGGAAATATCACGGCGAGATCGTTTCCGCTGATTCACGGCAAATCTATCGCGGGATGGATATCGGAACGGCGAAGCCGGAAGCGGATACGGAGAATGGAGAAACGAGAAATGAGAAAGGATTACCCATGCTCCATGCTCCATTCTCCATTCTTCATTCCCAAGGCATCCCTCACTTCCTCGTTGACATAAAGAATCCCGATGAAGATTACACGGTTGCCGAATATCAGCGCGACGCGATGGCGGCGATCGACGGCATCCTGCGCCGCGGCAAACTGCCGATCCTCATTGGCGGCACGGGACTTTACATGCGCGCGGTTCTCGAAAATCTGGACATTCCGAAAATCAAAGCAGATCCGGAACTGCGCGCGCAAATCGAACATGAAATCAAAGAAAAAGGCCTGGCGGCGGTCTTCAAAAGTTTAGTGGAGCGCGATCCGGAGGCGGCATATATTGTCGACCCGAAGAATCCGCGGCGCGTGGTGCGCGCGCTCGAGGTGGCCATTGCGACCGGCGAGCCGTTCACCGCGCAGCGGAAAAAGCAGGAACCGCTCTATGATGCGCTGAAAATCGGGCTGAATCCCCCGCCGGAAGTTTTGCGCGAGCGGATCAATCTGCGCATCGATCTCATGATGCAGGATGGCTTGGTGGCGGAAGTAGAGGGGCTGGCGAAGAAGTATGGGACATGGGACATGGGACATGGGACATGGAAACTTCCCTCTGCCCTCGACGCGATCGGCTACCGCGAGATCATAAAATATCTCGAAAACAAAATTTCACTCGAAACCGCGGTCGAAGAAATGAAGTTGAACACCTGGCACTACGCCAAACGGCAGTTGACCTGGTTCCGCCGCGACGCCGGAATCCACTGGATTGAAAACGCAACAGAAGCGGATCGGCTCGTCGGGGAATTTTTAGCAAGCATAAAAGAAAAGTGAATTGTATAAAATATACCGCAGGATTTATAGATCTATCCACCGTGATTTTTTCATAAGCAAAAAAACAGCATCCAGTAGCTCTTGGCCATCGGATGCCGTTTTTTTCTTTCTCTATTGGATCTCCACCTGCGCCCCTGCTTCCTCCAGTTTCTTCTTGATTTCCTCCGCTTCCTCCTTCTTTGCGCCTTCCTTCACCGGCTTCGGCGCCGTGTCTACAAGATCCTTCGCTTCCTTGAGGCCGAGCGCGGAGTTCACTTCGCGGACCGCCTTGATGACGGCGAGCTTGTTCGCGC
Source organism: Patescibacteria group bacterium (assembly GCA_028865305.1). Classification (GTDB taxonomy): domain Bacteria; phylum Patescibacteriota; class Minisyncoccia; order UBA6257; family 2-01-FULL-56-20; genus REEB161. The sequence goes on from JAGWKM010000005.1 coordinate 27,125, forward strand.
CAGCTGCTTTCAGGATGACATTGAAACTGGTCTTTTCCTCCGCCGGAGCCGCCGCCGCGCCGCCGACCGCGACCGGAGCCGCCGCCGAGATGCCGAACTTCTCTTCGAGCGTGTGGACAAGGTCCGCAAGCTCAACAACCGTCATTTTTTCGATTTGTTGGATTAAATCTTCGTGGTTTGCCATGGTTTTAGCAACTATGGAGCAAGTAACAAGGAGCAAGGAAATTCCTTGTTCCATGTTCCTTGATCCTTGTTTCAACCCTTCGCGACCTTTGACTTTTGATCAAGTAAATACATGAACGATCGCAACGGCGCAACTAATATGCTTAAAAGCTGCGCAAGCATCACTTCGCGCGGCGGCAGTTTGCCGATAAAGACAACCTGCGCGGCGTCCAGCGGATTCGATCGCTTGATGTCGTGGCCGGCAAGCAAATGCTTCACCCACATCTGCTTATCGCCGCCCTCCGGCACTTCGAGCTTGGAAAAGAATTGGTACGCCGGCCCGGCCACCTTCTCGATGTCATCGCCCGCAAAAATCGTACCGACCGAAACCTTGAACTGCTTCAAATCAGCATTAATCCCCTTTTCCTTGAGTAAAATGCCAAGGAGACGCTTTTTGATGACCAAAAAATTCGCATCCACTTTTTTGAGTTCGCGGCGGAAACGGCGGATATCTTCAGCCGAAATTTTAGTGAAGTCGGCGAAAATCAAGGCCTGGGCTTTATCCAAAAGCTGCCTTGCTTCTTTGAGCTCCTCTGATTTTTGCAGTTTGGTTTTCATAATAAAAGAAAAACGGCGTTCCAAAGCCGTAAAAATGATCAAAAAACATTGATCATTCCTCGGCGGGGCTTATTGAGCAACCAACAGCTTATGCCCGCTGTCTTTGGAATGGTTACAGTATACCCGGCCGAACGAAAATGTCAACCGCTGGCTGACGGACCAAAAAAGCGCCCCGTTGGGCGCCTAGAAACGAAGATTGTCCGGATTGAGCTCCGCCATTAAGCGGCGATTCATCCGAAAAACCCGGACCTTCAGCGTGTTTTCATCGGCTTGGAGTTCTTCCGCAATCCGGCCATAGGGCACTTCTTCGATGCGGCGCCAGAAAAGCAAACGGTGCCCCGCGGAAACGTCCCGAAGGATAAACGTTATGCGCTCGACCATCTCCTGCCGCATCGCCTGCCTTTCCGGCGAAGAGACGACGGCGAATCCGCTTTGGCAAACGCCCGTATCGGCCAGTATTTCCGGCTTCCGTCTTCGCCGGCGGAGATAATCGCGAAACACATTCAAGGCAATGGTATAAATCCAGGTCTTCAGGGTGCTGTGGTTCCGCCCCTCGTAGGATTGAAAGGTCCACGCCCTGCAAAATGTCTCCTGGGCGAGATCCTCGGCTGCCGAGCGATAGTCGCAATCATATTGATGCAACTTTTCGGCGAACCTCCGCACGAGCGTTCCGTAATATTTTTCGTATGCCTTTATGAACTCCTGTTCCGATACGGCCATAAAACCTCCTTTCCATATCGGATCGCTCTTATTACCTTATCTCAAAACCCGAGTCCGTTCAAGGATTGGTTCATGGCATTGATATAACCCTGCAGCCAGACATAGCCGATCCAGACGGTCGCAACCATTGAAATCGTCGTAAGCAGAATGGCAATCATGCCGATCTGCTGGGCCTTTGGATTGTCCTCGCGGAAATAACGGATACCCGGCCAGTAGCCAAGCGGCGGCAAGAATATGCTCAGGGCATAAATGCCGATCTGCATCCAAACGCCCACCGGCCGCGGTTTCGCCTTCAGGTCCTTGCCGCAGTTTGCGCAAAAATACCACTCCGGCCGGATCGGCTGGTGGCACTGCGGACAGGCAAGCGGGATTGAATCCATTCTAAAATGATAACACGGCGTGCCCCCACCAGGATTCGAACCTGGGACCATCTCCTTAAAATCGGCAGGCCATTTAAAATAAGAATAAAGCATCAAGCTTTCCAAGCGCAGTGCCCCCACCAGGATTCGAACCTGGGACCATCTCCTTAAAAGGGAGCTGCTCTACCAACTGAGCTATAGGGGCACTGCGCCGATAAAGTACTTTATGCTTATTTTAAATGGACGAACCGATTGATAAAATTTTCATCAGAAAATTTTATTAAAGGGAGCTGCTCTACCAACTGAGCTATAGGGGCAAATGCTCAGTAATATTACAATTTTTTCACAAAAACAGTCAATCCTTGGCGCTTCTTATATTTCAATTTCTCTACGAACGGGAAGTTCTTCCTTTCGGTTTCACAATACAGCGTCGTGCCTTTCGCAAGCTTCTCGATCGCGCGCATCAGGTCCCGTCCGACGCCGTTCCGCTGGTATTCCGGCGCTATCACCATATCGAGGATCTTCGTATATTCTGCGCCATCCGTGAACGCCCGCGCGATGCCAACCAGGTCCCCCGCCACGTTGCGCGCCGAAACGACAATGTGGCAGTTTGCGATCGATCTTTTCATCCGCCGCGGCGAATATTCCCGCGCAGTTCCCCAGCCAAGTTCGACATAAAGCGCCGCCGCTTCCGCGGGCGATACGGATTTTTTGTCGGACGAAATAATGATGCCCTTCATGGCCGATGAAACCCGAGGTCGGCCGGATTGTGGCCGCCGGGAATCCGCCCAACCGTACCGCCGGCTGCTTCAAATTGCTCCCGCATTTTTGCCACTTTCGCCGCAAGCGCCACCGTTTCCACGGGCAGCTCCTTCCGTTTGATCCGCCACTGGGACCAATAATCGATGACGAGCCGGCTGTCACCGAAAATATTTTTCACTTTCATCTTTTTTGCGATCTCGAGCGCATAACGCAGGGCCAAAAGCTCACCGTAATTGTTCGTCCGCGCAGCGCCCTTCGAAGCCTCGTGCGAAGAAGGGGCCACCAAATGCTTCCCGAATTTATTCAATTCGGTTCCATCGACAACCTTGTGCAGCAAATTTTTTCCGTTTTCATCCGTCACGCTGATCTCCACCCCCTCCCCCCTGCCCGTCCCCGCATCAAAATAAATCCCCGGCTCGTTATTGAGCGGCCGCGCAATAACGAGCTGTTTGGCTTCATAGATTGCTCCTTTTTCAAGCCACGCTTCCGCTTCGGCTTTCGAATCGAACGCTTTGAACCTCGCACCGGTAACGCCTTTTACCATCTTTTCGGTCACCGCCCAATCCGAAGTCACGCCATTTTTGCCGGACGACGGGATGAAATAGGCGTAAAATTTTGATTTTTTGGATTTGGACATTCTATTTTGTCATGCCGCGAATGAATAGAACCCTGTCAAAAATTAATAATGTCTAATTAATAATTAATAACGGATGTCCAATATTAAATTTCCAACGGACATTCGGACATTATCCATTCGTTATTAATTAGGCATTATTAATTAGTTATTCTAGGTATTTTCTCCGAAGAATCGGAAAATTCCGGGATGGCCGAAGTGCTTCACTTTCCATTCAGAATCCTAATCACCTGCTCCGCGGCGGCAAGCGCTTCCTTGCGCGTTTTAAATTCCGCGCCGCCAACGCCGCGATGGCCGCCCCCGCCCGGAAAGTTTTTTTCGAGCATTTCGCCGATATGCATGGTTTTTTTGCCGCGCCGCCATGGGTTAACGCCAACACTGAAGTGGTACCAGCCCTTTTTTTCTTTTCTGATGCGCATGCCGTAGTGCGCTTTCGGATAAACGGAAAACGGAAAAAACCGCAGCTGCGCAAACCGTTGGGCGCCGAGATCGGTTATCACCGTATTGCCGACCAATTTCAAATGGTTCCGGTAAAAAAGTTTCCCTCTTTCAATATCCTGCGCGATGGTCCGTATGATTGCCTTGACATCCTTCTCTTCCAGGATTTCCAAGAAGGATCTTTCTGCAATTTGCCGGATAAACCACGCATGCGTCATATACGGTTTCCATTTTTGTTCGTAACCGACAAAAGCACCCAAGGCCAATCCGGGAATTCCCAAGTCAAATGTTTGCTCGGGCGACTTGAAATTGGCACCATCGTAAATATCAAGCCACTCCACCAGTTCTTTGAAATGCTTCGGTGGCTTCCAATTGAAATCTTTTTTCAATGCCGCTTCGACAAGATGGCAGGCGGACTTATACGAAGGATCGTAATGTTGGAATTTTGAGGGTTTAAACCGTTTCCGCCAGGATTCATTGCGCCACGTCGTCGGATGGTGATCAAACCACCACGCTGCTTTAGGATGAAACAAAAAATCAACCACGATGGCGGGATTATGCCTGCCCCGCACCAGTTTGTTTTTTTCAAAAAAACCTTCTTTCGACCACTCCGGCAAAATATCATATTGCACCGGCACGTAGTGCCCGATATCATCCCCGCGCGAGCGCAAAAACGCGAGCATCACGGCACCCGCCGCACGGCCGTCGAAGTCATCGTGAAAATAGAGATCGTAGAGCATGGGTTTAAATATCTAATTTCTAATATCTAATTAATAACGAATGAATAATGCTCGAATGTCCGTTGGAAATTTAATATTGGACATTCGTTATTAATTATTAATTAGACATTAGAAATTATTTCTTAAGTATCTCACGAAACACCTCCGGCGATAAGTTCACGCGGGCAGATTCCTGTAAGCGCTCCTTACCGCGCTGCTGCTTCTTCCATAATTTCATCTTGCGCGTCCGGTCGCCGCCGTTCTTGCCGAAGTTGCCAAGCTCCTTTTTCATCGCCGAGATCGTCTCGCGCGCAATGATGCGTCCCATCGATTTTGCCTGGATTGCCTGCGAAAACTGTTCCTTTGGCAAGAGCTCTTTCAACCGCTCGACCGTCTGCCGCCCTTCCCGCTCCAGGTCTTTCTTCGGCACGATCCGCGTCAGCGCCGGAACAACCTCCTCCACGACCAGGATTTCGAGCTTTTCCACTTCCGCCTCCCGCTCGCCGTCAAGCTCATAGGTGAAAGATGCATACCCCTGCGAAACCGATTTCAACCGGTCATCGAAATCGCGGATCAGCTCCCGGAGCGGCATCTTCGCGTGAATGAGCAGGTTGTCGCCGATATTCTCCACTTCGGAAACCTCAATATCGAAAACCTGCTGCAAACCCAAAACAGCGCTCAGATATTGCTGGGGCGTGAGGATTTCAAGATCCACGATCGGCTCCCAAACTTTCTCCGGCTTTTCCGGAAAATCTTGCGGCTGTTTGATTATCTTAACCTCGCCGCGATCCTGGATCCGGTAGGCGATGGACGGAAAACTCGTCAAAAATTCCAGGTTATATTCGCGCTCCAGGCGGCTTGCGGTGATCTCAAAATGAAGCTGCCCCAAAAAACCGGCTTTCAATCCCCTGCCCAAGGCCTCGTTCGAATCCGGCTCGAAGCTCAAGGCCGCGTCATTTAAATGCAATTTTTCAAATGCGCGCTTCAGGTCGTCGAATTTGGTCGTGCCATCCGGATAAAAAGAAATGAAAACGACCGGCGCGGGTTCGCGATATCCCGGCAAAGCAAGCCGCCGGTTATCGGTTGCCTGCTGCTCATTGCCGGAAATCACCGTATCGCCGATTTTTACGAGCGACGGCTCCTTCAAGCCGGTCGCGATATAACCGATTTCACCGGTCGCGATTTTCGGGGCGGCTTTCAGGTCCGGCGAAAAGAAGCCGACCTCCTTCGGCTTGAACGCTACACCCGAAGCAACCAGCTCCATTTCTTCCGTTTTGAATTCGCCGTCAAAAACACGGACATTTGCGATAATACCTTTATGGTCATCGTAGAGAGAGTCGAAAATGAGAGCACGGGAGAATGGAGAATGGAGAACGGAGAACGGATGTTTCGGCGGCGGCACTTTTTTGATCACTTCTTCCAATAATTCCGCTACGCCGACGCCGGTTTTCGCTGAAACCTTGAAAATACTCTCCTTCGAGACCTTGAGCAAAGCGGCGACGGATTCGATTACTTTTTCAATATGCGGCAATGCCAAATCGATTTTATTGACGGCAGGAATGACGAGAAGTCCGGCCTTTTGCGCCGCGCGCAGGTTCGAAAGCGTCTGCGCCTGGATCCCGCGCGTGCCGTCGATAAGCAAAATGGCGCCTTCCACCGCCGCAAGCGCGCGGGAGACCTCGTAAGAAAAATCACTGTGCCCGGGCGTATCGATCAAATTAAGGATATAAGTTCCTTGTTCCTTGTTCCATGTTCCATGTTCCTGATATCGCATCCGCACCGGAGCCATTTTTATGGTAATACCCCGCTCGCGTTCGAGCGGCATCCGGTCAAGGTATTGCGCCTGCATCGAACGCATCGGCACCGTACCGGTAACCTCGAGAAAACGATCTGCCAGCGTTGATTTTCCGGAATCGATATGGGCAATAATGACAAAGTTGCGGATGTTCGGCTCTTGTTTCATACGGAGATAGGATAGCTCAACCACGCATCGAAATCAAAGCAGCCTCGCGCGAGGCTGCTTTTGGAAAACAGAACAGGTTTCGGCCTAAGGCGTACAGGTAGCAGGATTGGTTATGCCGTAGAAAAAGTCGGGCTTATCACCGTCCGTCAGCCCCCACGTACCATAGCATTTGGCATTATACGCGGACCAATTTACGTTCATACCGATGGAAGGTATGGTGCCTCCGGGAAGCTGCGGCGGAACTGACCCTGTAATGGCATAGAGAATATTGCAATCAATCTTATAAGTGCCGGTCCAGTCGGTGTGATAGCAGGCGCCCTGATCAGCATAATCGAGACTCGCAACCCATGTCCTGCCTTGTCCGGACGGGCTTATTGCCCGGCAAATCACGTCAACCGGCGGCCTGGCAAATTGCCCATAGGGCTGGCCATAGAAATCTATTCCATTCGAGACGTTGCTGGAGTTTGCCTGAATAAGATCCATATTGCAGGTCTCTGGGAGGGAATCAGTGATACCAGGTCCGACCAACGTTCCGTATTCATCAAGAATGGTAGGGGCGGGATTATTGCCGTTAGTACCGGCATAAGCCGAACGCAATGAGTTCAACTGGCCGCTCGTCAGATAACTTAACGCAGCCGGGAGCGTGGACGTGACAACACCTCCCGCCACAATCGACGGCTGTTGCGTAGTGCTAATAGCACTGTTATTCCCCTGCCACGAAGCCGATGAGCAATTTTGAGAAATCATTTCCAGGGGTGTCACACACGGCGTAGTCCAAGAAGCGTTGCCAAGCATTTTGATATTCATCGGCACGACGCCACTCACTGATAACATCTGCTCGGAGACATTTGCCGGAAGCGCTTGCATACTCTCCCAGTGGTTGGTATTAGGCAACAGCTGGTCCCACGCCTGCATGGCGGTAGGACTGAAATAGTAAAGCCCATACTGGCCTGAAATGCCTTGGGCCACCAGATAAACGGTTCCGGCCGGTAAATTCTGCTGGTTCAACTCATAATTATAAACAGCCGCGCTAAATGGCAAAGTAACCAATTGGCCAAAACGAATTCCCGCTCCCGTAACGGACGGAGTCAGATTTACCGATGTCGAAGTCGGCACGGAATTGAGCGCGGTTTGCGGAGGCGGCGTAATGTTGTAGAGCATTTGGACCGCAGAGGTGCAAGGATACGCTTCGGTAAATCCATAATCAAACTGTCCGCTGCTCGTCAAAAAACATTTGGCATTATAAGAAGACCAATTGACATTTTCTCCCCTGACAGGAAGCGTATCGCCGCCGTAAGGAAGTTGCGGCGGAACCGATCCCGTAACGGAAGCAAACGTGGCGCAGTCCATCTTATAAGTGCCGGTCCAGTCGGTGTGATAACAGGCGCCATCCTGCCCGGTATAATCGATGCTGCCTAACCAAATTCTGCCGATTTCCCGGCACATCGCGTCTAAAGTAGGAAACCCGGGCGTCCCCGGAGGATATTCATTAGTGGTCTTACCGAGCATCTGCATGTTGCAGGAAGGCGAAAGCGAATCCGTAATGCCAGGACCAACCAAGACGCCATAACCGTTAAGGACGGTCGGGTTTCCCACGGAATATCCATTATTGGAATTGGCGTAAGCCGAACGCAGGCTGCCGAGCTCGGACGAAGAAGAGGCAATGGTCTTCGCGGCAACGTTATTTGAAAAAGAAGACGTCGCAACGGCAGTTAACGGCAACGACGGAGGTTGGTTTTCTTGGTTATTCGGAGCGCTAAACGTGTACTCGGGAGGAGCATTAAAATCGACTGGTGAAGTATGCTCATTCGAATAATTCGAATAAAGAGCATGCGTACCGGCACCCACGGAATAACTCGACGAATCCGGAGATGAAACAGGGTTCTCTGAAAGAGATTTCTGGACAGCAGCAACCACCTGACTTGCGGCGCTAATCGCCTGTTGTTGTTGTTCAGAAGTGATACCTGGATTGTCCTGAATCGTCAAAAGTAGGGCAAAAACCGCTTGCAGTAATGCAACTAAGGTTGTCATATTTTTTATTTTTTAAGTTCCCTGACTAAAGAAGGGCGACTTTTATTTATACCAATAGCCTAACATAACAACCGCAAGGGCAATTGTTTATAACTCAGTAAAATAAAATCAGAAAATATATAAATATTTTGTCAAATATCGGGGTCGTCGGGGCATATTTTTCTAAATTTTCTGCAAAGTCAAACTGATGATTATCCTTCCCGGCAAATCATTAGTCTTATATTCATAACTTGCCAGGCCGTTTTCAGCGAAAACGTAACCCAGCGGCGCATCTATTTCAAAATCATAATGCCGCCTCGTGCCAGCCTGCTTTTCGAAGACGAACTGATATGATACGCCCGGTGCCGGCGCAACAAAAAGAGGGTGCGCATAGCTCATGGAAATCGTTGCAGCTTGGCCGGCGGCGATCCGCACCCAAGTTGAAAATACTTCCTTGCCGGATTCCTCGTGCGCAGTTACGGCCGGGTAGGAAAATAATGGTTGCGTGCTTGATTCGATCGCAAAGACCAACGGATCAGTCGTATAGCCGTTACGAACAAAGTTGACCGGTGCCGGAATGTTCTTTTTGGCGCCGCCGCTCTCGTTCGTAAGCGCGCTTCCCGGCGGGACGAATACCTGCAGATAATCCTGGTTCGGCGCGCGATACCACCAATACGGGCTCGCGTTGCCGTCATGCTCGCGGATGATCGAGAGTTCATCGGTGAGCGTCCCATCCGCACCGATCTGGCTCACGAGCCGCACCGTCGAAGAAACATACAGGTCCGATTTCTGCCCGTTGATATTCGCGTCAACGACGGCCAGATAATCGCCGTTGAACGACTGCGGCAAGCCGTAAACGTCGCCCGTCGCGCCGTAAATCGTCAAAAAATTTTCAATATTCGGATCGGTAAAATATGCCATGACATCGCGATCCGCTATCCACCGTTCCGCAAGCACGAGGAAGCTCTGCTTCTGTATGTCCGTAGAGGATGCCAGTTTCTGAAACAAGGCATTGCCGAGATCGCTCAAAATTTGTTTCGGATAAGTTGCCGAAGAGGCCTGGCCCTGCTGGACCAGTTTTTGGATCTCGACCAGCAGGTTATCAGCCGTAAACTTCGTCTTGCCGATCACAAGCGGGCCGGTAAGGGAAAGCAGATCGCTTACCACCTGGGGCGTGAGGGCAATAACCCCATCATAAGTGGCAGAATCAAGAACCGGCGAAGCTCCCCGGACATCGGATGTCGCCGTATTCAAATTATTGAAAAACCAAAGCGTTTCAGAGGCGGAAGTCGGAAAATCGAAAAACCAGTTGGCATCGGCGGGACGGAAGTGATTAATCTCCAATTGCAAGGGCTTCGGTGGAATGATTTTTTTAGTGAACGCGGCGTCGGCGTCCGCAATATCATGCACGGCAATGTGCGCAATAGTACCGCTTGCGATCGTCACATCAGCATAGCTGCCCAAAAATCCGCCGCCGGGCCGAAGCTCCGAAGGATTGTTCAAGAGGACAAGGATATGGTGCGGCGTCGAAGTTGAAAGCCACGGTATGAATGCATCCAAAAATTTCTCCGCGGCGGTGAGTTGGATCTTCATGGAGATATAATCGCCTCCTTCAAACGGCGAACTGCTGCCGAGAAATGATGCCGCGGCGGTGAGCTCGTCAGTATCGGCATCCACATTCGCCAAGAGCGCACGCGCATTCCGGAGATCGGGCACGAGGGAATTCGGCGCGCCGCTCAAAAAAGCAAGCAAATCCGCTTTCACCGGATCAATTTGGGCCGACAAGGCATCCAGCTGTTTCGTAAGGTCGGCAAACGAACCGATTGCTCCGGCGCCGCCGCCGAGAAGCGAACCCAATTTTTGGAACGCCGCCGTAAGGCCGCCGATGTTGCCGTTCAGCATGGAAAATTTTTCCTGTGCGCCCTGCGTATCGAAATTTTGGAGGTCCAGAATGCCCGCGCGAAGCGTGGCGCCCTGGGTCGCGATGGAACGCGCCACTTCATGCTTGGCGACGTAAAAAGAAATGGTGAAGCCGACCACGAAAAGGACAATGATCCCCGCAATGCCCCAAGCAATGCCCTTCGGAAAAGCGGACCGTCCGGCTTCCATCCGTTCCCGCCGGAGAATGGCTGCGGGGGTTTCCTCTTTGAAAAAATGCTTCTTCGGGACCAGGCGTTCGAGTAATTTCTTCTTAGGCGGCCGCGGAATTTCCATGACCTTATTTTAACAGGAGAAAGCAAAAATCAAAAAGCAAAATGGTAAAATTCAAAATATGCCCAGTTTTGTCCGGAAAATTTCTTCCACGTTCGCCGTCTGGACGGTCATCTTACTTTGCTTTATTTCCTTCTCGCTCATGTTCTGGGCCTCGCGGACCGATTCCGCAATCGACGACGAACTGGCGCACATCCCCGCCGGTTACGGCTACGTCCACAACCTGGACTACCGCCTAAACCCAGAACATCCGCCGCTCGTGAAAGCGCTCGCCCTGCTGCCGGTGCTTTTTTTGCAGCCGAATTTTCCAACCGCCATCCCCGCCTGGACGCAGGGCGTGAACAACCAATGGGACATGGGCCGCGCCTTCCTTTACCAGTCAGGCAATGACGCAAACGCCATCATCCGGACGGCGCGCATCATGCCGATCCTGATCACGCTCCTTACGGTCATGTTCGTCTTTCTCCTGGCGCGCCGGCTGCTCGGCAATTTTTGGGCCCTGCTTCCGACGGCGCTTTTTTCACTCTCGCCCATCGTCCTCGCGCACGGCCATTACGTGACGACCGATGTCGGTGCGGCGTTCGGAGTGGTATTTGCAACATACTTCTTCTTGCGGTTTTTAGAGGAACAAGGAGCAGGAGACAGGGAACAGGGACATTCCTTATTCCATATCTCTTGTTCCCGATCTCTTTTCCTCGCCGGAATCGCCTTCGGCGTTGCCATGATTGCCAAATTCTCGACGCCGTTTTTGATTCCGCTTTTCCTTTTTATGGCGCTCCTTTGGGGACTTCTTTATAAGAGATGGCATATCGTTTGGAAAACGCTCCTTCTCTTCGCCGTCGGCTATCTCGTCGTTGTCTATCCGATCTACCTTCTCTTCACCCTTCACTATCCGATTGCAAAACAGGTTTCGGACACCACATTCATCCTCGGCTCTTTTGCCAACGGCCCGACACCGGCCGGAACAATCTGCCACGGCATGCGCTGCCTCGCCGACCTCGATATCTGGATGTCGCGCCATTACGCCACGCGGCCGTTCGCGGAATACCTGCTCGGATTACTCATGGTGCTCCAGCGTTCCGATGCCGGCAATACCATCTATTATCTCGGCCACGTCGTAAACTCCGGCGGCTGGACCTATTTCCCGGTGTTGTATCTCCTGAAGGAACCGATCCCGACGCTTATCATCGTCCTCGGCGCGCTGCTTTTGGGATTGTGGCGGCTGTTTAAATCCATTTTTCATTTTTCATTTTCTATGCTCCGAAAAATCCCCGGTTGGGCGCGGCAGAACTTTGCAGAAATATCCATGTTCGCGTTCGTCGCGCTCTATTGGGGCTACAGCATGCACAGTCCCCTGAATATCGGCATCCGGCACATCCTGCCAACCTTGCCTTTCATTTATATCTTGGCCGCCGGCGCCTGGAAAAAATTCGCCTCTTTCCCCAAATTCGAACTTTCCGGGATGGGCGGCGGCAGAACCGTTTTCGACAGCATGAATGCCATGATGAGCAACGTCCGCACTTCGCTCGTCCGTATGGCTGTTGTCTACGGGGCAATGGTGCTGCTCATCATTTGGCTGTTGCTTGAAACGCTTTTCGCCGCGCCGTATTTCCTCTCCTACTTCAATGAATTCGGCGGCGGCGTCTGGAACGGCTACCATTATGTGACTGATTCGAATTATGATTGGGGCCAGGACCTCTTGCGGCTGCAGCAATGGATTGGCCAGCAAAACAAATCCTGCGCGATGTCCGGAGCATCGCCAAGCACCTGCATCGATAAAATCGCGGTGGATTATTTCGGAGGCGGCGACCCGAATTATTACCTGAATACAGAGCTCGGAACACGGGAAGTGGATTGGAATTCGTCCAAAGGCAACCCCGCCGGCCAAGGCATCCACTGGTTCGCGGTATCCGTGAACCAACTCGAAGGCGGCATCCAACCGGTCGCAAACGGCGAGACGCGGGACCCGCAAAACCAATATTCATGGCTCACGGCCCTGCGGCCGCCGCAGCCCGGCATGGGAAACGTTCCGCAGCCCGACTTCCGCGTAGGCACCAGCATCTTCATTTATCACCTTTAAAGGTCAAGGCAGCCCTTTTGAATTCCGCCTTATTGAAGATTCCGGTTTAATGAAGTAAGCTGCCTAATAGGAGTGTTTTATGGCTGACGCGAAATCAAAACCTTCCGCAGCCCAGCTCGTTTCCCGGGGAGACAATAGTCGTGGCTATACCGTCTCGCCGGATACCCATAAACAGGCAGCCCACGCAATGCTCGATTTCTTGTTGGACCATGCTGGACAAGGATGCGCGCAGAAATCATGCGATTTGTGCGATAGGCTCGAAAAAGTAATAGGCCTGTTGTTCACGGACTTTTGGACAAGCACCCCTTATGGAAACAAGTAAAGTCCCCTTCCGCAACGACATCGCTGCGGATTTTTATTTCCTGCTATAATAAAACCATGGACGACAAGGAAGTCATTAAAATAATAAAAAAGGTGATGCCGTCGGTCGTGTCGATCGCCATCGCGAAAAAACTGGAAGACCTGGAGCGCGACATCCCGAAAGAACTCTACCCCTTTTTACCGACCGGCCCCGACGGCAAAAAGAAATTGGAAATCCCCGACGGCATGGTTGACCAGCACGGCATGGTTGAGATCGGCGGCGGCTCGGGCTGCATCGTCGATCCGAACGGTTTGATTTTGACCAATAAGCATGTCATAGACGATCCAAATGCGGAATACACGGTAATCCTGAATGACGGCCGGCGTTTCCCGGGAAAAGTGCTAACGCGCGATCCCATAAACGACGTCGCCGTCTTAAAAATTGAAGCAGGCGGGCTCCCCTGGCTCAAGTTTGGCAATGCGGCCGAACTCGAACTCGGCCAAACCGTCATCGCAATCGGCAACGCGCTCGGCATCTTCAAAAATACGGTTTCCAAAGGCATCGTTTCCGGACTTTCCCGCGCCATCACCGCGCAAGCAGACCCGACCGCGCCCGCGCAGGAAATGCGGGGCCTCATCCAAACCGATGCGGCCATCAATCCGGGCAATTCCGGCGGCCCGCTCGTCAATGCCGATGCCCGGATAGTCGGCATCAATGCCGCCATCGTTTCCGGAGCACAAAGCATAGGCTTTGCCATTCCGGTGAATGCCGCGCGGCGTGACCTGGACGACCTCAGAAAATTCGGCCGCATCCGGCGTCCGCTCCTCGGCCTTCGATATGTGATGATCGATGAAGCATTAAAACAAAAAATGAAACTGCCGGCCGATCACGGCGCGTTTGTGGTACGCGAAAGCCAAAATGACCACGGCGTGATTCCGGGAAGCCCGGCGGAAAAAGCGGGCGTGCAGGAAAAGGATATCGTCCTCGAAATGAACGGCAACCGGCTGGACCGCGAACACCTGATCCAGGATTTTTTGGAAAACGCGAACGTGGGAGACGTGGTAAAACTTTCGATTCTGCGGAATGGGGAGCCGATGAGCGTGAATGTGACGCTCGAAGAACGGAAATAGCGCGGACAAGTACTCCGATACGTTGCGGAGGATTCAAAAATCGGGGCTTCGGATTGAAACCGGAACGGCAGAAACAACGGCCGAACCGGAATCGTATAATCTAAGGCAAGGGGCTTCATTAAACCTTCACCCCGAATTCATGAGAATGGATCAATAACCATACCTATGAGAATCCTAATCATCGAAGACGAAGAAAAGCTTGCGGAATCGTTGAAAAAGGGGCTTGAAAAAAGCGGCTACGCCGTGGATTACCTTACGGACGGCGAGGCCGGCCAGCGGCGCATCGAGATGGCGCACAAAAACTATGATCTCGTGATCCTCGACCTCATGCTCCCCGGCAAAAGCGGTTTCGAAATCTGCCAGGCGGTCCGCAAACGCGGCATTATGACTCCCATCCTCATCCTTACCGCCCGCGACATGACGGATGATAAGATCCTCGCACTCGACAACGGCGCCGACGACTACCTCGTAAAGCCATTCTCATTCGAAGAATTGCTCGCGCGCATCCGGGCCCTCTTGCGGCGGCCGCCGGAAACCTTGGCAAGCGAGCTCACCGCAAAAGATGTCGTCCTCAAACCGACCGAACGCGAGGTGTATCGCGGCGGCCGGAAAATTGATCTGACCCTCAAGGAGTTCGAGTTGCTCCATTATCTGATGCGCCACCCGGGCGAAGTATTGAACCGCGAGGACATCTATTCCCATTTATGGGATTTTGAAGACAATTCTTTCAGCAATATCATTGACGTGCACATCAAGAATTTGCGGAAAAAACTGCAGGACCAGGACGAAAAAAACCGGCTTGTGGAAACCATACGGGGCGTGGGATACCGGTTGAGAAAATGATTTCCGGCATCCGATTGCCAATTTCCGGCCAATATCCAATAATTTAAATGTCCAACCCTGAAGGGTTGGCATTCTGGCACTAGAAGCTGATCGGAAGCCGGCTATTGGCGATTGGAAATTCAATCCATGACCGTCCAAACCACCGCTCCGCGCGCCGATATCTTAACCTCGGCACGCCTCAAAATAACGCTGCTCTATCTCGTTATGGGAGGGGCCATATTTGTCGTCGGCGGCTATTTGGTCTACGACCGCATCGTGGCGGTCATCGTGAGCGCTCTCGCATCGCTCCGCAACCTGGCCGCGACGCACGCAACGGGCAGCTCAACAGCGATTGCCTCGATCATTGAATCGGAAATCCGCCAGATGAACCTCGAAGTCGGCGCCTGGATTCTGGTAGCCATCATCGTCGCCGCATGGCTCTTGGCGACGCTCACCCTGGAACCGGTAAAAGCGGCCCTGGAGCGCGAACAACATTTTATGGCAAACATTTCGCACGAACTCCGGACGCCGCTTTCCATCATGAAGACCAACGCCGAGGTGGCACTCATGGATTCCGAACTTACCGACGAAGAACTGGCAGAAACGGTAAAAAGCAACCTGGAAGAGATCGACCGTCTGACGAACATCATCCGGTTCCTGCTCACATTTTCAAGCTTGGAAAACCGGCTTACGAACATCCAATTGGAACCGGTAAACCTTAACAAGGCATTTACGAAGGCAGCCAAACTGGCAAAAGGAAAGGCCGCCGAAAAGAACATCCGCCTCTCCGTTGAACCGGGGAAGGGAGAACTGGCGGTTGCGGGCAACCTGGCACTGCTCGAGGAGCTGGCCCAAAATCTCCTCGGCAACGCCATCGCCTATACGCCGGCAGGAGGATGGATCCGCGCGCGCACCATCCGCGAGAACGGGAACGTCGTGCTTTCCGTCGCCGATTCCGGCGTCGGCATTCCGCCGAAAGATATCGCGAACGTTTTCGAACCCTTCTATCGCGGAACGAATACGGCTTACGATAAGAGCGGCCGGAGCGCCGGGCTCGGCCTCACCATCGTAAGGGAAATCGCCGGCGCGCACCACGCAATAATCAACGTGGAAAGCAAGCTCGGCAAGGGAACGAAAATCGACGTGAAATTTCCGAAGTAAGGAGCGCCTACTGGATCGTCACCGTCACCCGGAGCGCTGACGAGGATGCCGAATAGAAGACATAGATACTCCCTGGCGCGAGTGGCGCAGTATCAAACGTATACGAACCTCCCGGCTCCAGGGTAAAAGGGACGCCAAACCCGGAAATGGTGATGACATAGGCCGTTTGGTCCTGGTTCGCGAAGAGCAGTTTAGTACCGTGCTGGACGGTTATCGCCGAAGATGAAAAAACGCCGTCTTTGACCGCCAGATTATAAACCAAGGCCCGCACCTGGTCCGGCTGGATGATTGAGAAGGACGGGCTCACGATAGCCGGCCACTGCGCCGAGTCGAAAATGACCTTCAGGAAATATTTTCCCGGCTGGACGGTAATTTTCGTAGCACTCGTCCGGCTGACATACAGGTCGCGGGTATTCCAGGTGAAAGAAGTATCACCGCCGTTCGTCTGGCCGATAAGCCATCCAACCATACTGCCATCAGCGGCATTCATGAGCGCGATACCGCCCGTGACGCGGGTCGCCCGTTCCCAGCTCACCACATGATTCGCGCCAAGCGCCCAGTCAGCTCCGGCCGCCGGAGCCGTCACCGCGTTTTGGCCCAAGGGACCGGTCCGGACCGGTCCGGCCGGAATTTGGGCGCCGGACACCGTTTTGGCGCCAGAGCTCGCAATAACACGGGCCTGATTCGCGCCGGCGGCGGTAGTAAGGGCCGTTGAGGTGCCCCCTGCGGCGGGCGCCCTGTTCTGGATAATAGTCCCGTCCGGTTGTGGCGTCTGGAAAATGACCCAAACGAGGACCGCCAAAGCAGCCACGAAAACTATTCCAAGGACGAAAGTTCTTTTAGGCATTTTATATATTTATCATTATATCAAAACTCCCAATACGCAACGCCGTTCAATCCTCCACGACGCACCGTTTATCAAAATGCTGCAAAAGCTTGGGGTGCGCAATCAGTTCATCCTGCATCGCAACAGAAGAGGTACCCATAATAGACCTAAGCCGGTCGCAAAAGCCGAAAAATTCACCCGCGGACAGGTTGGACTGCTCCGCGCCATTCATCGAATTTTCCATTTCATGGTGCAGGTCATCCTTGAGCTTCGGCAAGGCATTGCTACCCGGATTCCGGTGGGAGAGGTCATCAATCTCTCCGAGCCGCCGCGCCGCGAATTTTTCCTGAAGCGCCGGCCGCGCCTGGGTAGCCGCAAATGCCAACTGGACGGATTCCGCGACGCGCTTCAAGGGATAAAGCGGGCTGTCCACCGGGACATTCTGGGCATTCGCGTAAATCGCCATGCCGGAGGTCAAACCGAAAACCGCGATAACGGCTATGAGTACCTTGAAGGCAAGGGTGGAAAAAAACCGGGGACGGAAAACCGGGGACCGAGCCCCGCCGAATTCCACATCAAACGCAGCCAGGAATTTTTCTTTTCCGGCCGCTAAAGTGGTTTTTGGCGGTTTGAAATAATCCATGGCTTTTATAATGAATTTCCAAATTCCTTTTTGATTTTTGATTTCAGCCGCGAAACGGCAATGCGCAGGGCGCCTTCGGATTTTCCGCAAAGCGCCGCCATCTCGCTGTAGGGCATCTCCGCAACAAAACGGTACTGGAAAAGCTCCCGATCGCTTTCCTCAAGGGTTTCAACCCATTGCCGGACCTTGAGTGCCCCAAACCAATGGTCAAAATTCGGCGCGCCAGCGACGGCCAAAAGCGGCACGGCTTCTTCCTCGAACGAGGAGAAAGGAACCGGTTTCTTTTCACGATAATGGTCGATGAGCGCGTTCCGGGCAATCTGCCAAAACCAGACCGTGAACGCCCCGCGCGAAGCGTCAAAGCTGCCGATCTTTTCCAATAATTTTATGAAAATTTCCTGGGACAGGTCTTCAACGGTTTCGCGCTCGTTCGTCCGCGTAAAAAGAAAACCGTAAAGCTTCGGCGCAAGCTCGTCATACAGCGCCGCAGCGGCTTTCCGGTCGCCTTTTTGCATCCGGAGCGCAAGCTGCGTCAAACGGCCGCTCTTCAGTTTTTTGCGAAGTTCCATAAGGAAATACGAACCGGCCTAGGAAAGGTTACCTTCATCTATGAATGCAAACCTTGGCTTCATTTGGCCGTCGCGCTCGACGGTTTCCAAAAACATCTGCACGGGCCGGATCCAGAAATACGGCTCGCCCGCCCGATCGCCGGTGAGGTGCCGATATACCGCGAATTCTTCCAAAGTTTCGCTATGCACCGCGATGCCGACGACTTCCATAATGTCCCCTTTGAAATGCCGGTACTTGCCGGGCTTCACGGCCTGCGCCTCCCGCGACAACGCCAATGGTTCCTTCATGGAGACCATTATATACCGAAACCCCGGATTTACCTATTTCCCGGTCGTGCCGAATCCGCCGCGGGTCTTATGCTCCATTTTTTCGACTTCATCCCATTCGACCGGCACAAACTTGATAATCATGGCCTGCGCTACCCGCTCGCCGCGCTCAACCCGAACCGGCGCATCGGTGAAATTGTAGTAAGCTGATTTGACCTCATCGCCATCGCCGCAAAAATCAGGATCCAAAATGCCGATGCCGTTCGCGGGAATCAATCCCTTTTTATGTGTCGAACTGCGCGGCGCCAAAAGCAGAAAATGCTCCGGCGGCGTCTCAAGCGCCACGTTCAGCGGCACATAACCAACCGTGCCCGGCTGGATCTCCACCGTTTCGCGCGCCGTAAGGTCAAAGGCGGCCGCGCCCGCCGTCTTCCGTTCCGGCAGAGGCAGATCTTTTTGGAACCGTTTGATTTTGATTTTCATACCCGATGTTTTTTCCTGATTTCCTGTTCTGCGGCTTCCTCCGCTTCCTTTTCCTTCCGCTTCGCCTTGAGGGTCAGCTCTTTCAGCTCGTCATCGCTTAAGGCATTGAGCTCCCGCGTACGCCGGATAAGATGCTCCCGCTCGTTTTTTTCCGGGTCATCCAAGACCTCCTCAAGCAGCGAATGCAGGATCCACCCAATGCGCATGCCCGGCGGCAAGCCAAGCAGTTCCATGATATCATCCCCGTTGATTTTGAGCATCTTCGGCGAAAGCGGGTCGCGCTTCACCTTGTCCATCATGAAAAGCAAATGGCGCAGCTTGTAGGGAACGGCTTTTTGCACGCCGGAGCCGATGCGGTCCGCCTCGCGGACTTTCAGGAGATCATCCACGTGCTCCGGGCCGATACGCACCAAAAGGCGCCGGACGCCCGCAGGCGAAACATCGCCGACGTTGTAATAAAACATATGCCGCCGCACGAGATGCGCGACTTTTTCCACGAACTCGCGCGGGAAACGCAGCCGGTCAAGCGCCCGAACCGCCATCTTCGCGCCGATATACTCGTGCTGGTAAAAGGTCGCATGATACCCTTCGCCCTGCTTCGCGCGCGGCTTGCCGGCATCGTGCAAAAGCGCCGCCATGCGGATCGGCAGATCATATTGCTGCTTCGCCGCATAATCGAGCGCTCGGACGTTATGTTCGAAGACGGTATAGATATGATGCAGGTTCTGGCCGACGCCGATCCCCTCCCGCAGCTCCGGCAAAATATATTTTAGCAAACCCAATTCCTCGAGCATCAGGATTCCTTTGGCCGCATTCGGCGCCAGGAGAATCTTCGCCAGCTCATCGCGGATCCGTTCCTTTGCGATGATTTCAAGGCCGCGCGCATGCTTCTGGATGGCGGCCCATGTCTCCGCTTCTATCTCGAAATCCAATTGCACCGCAAACCGCACCGCACGCATGAGACGGAGCGCGTCCTCGTCAAAGCGTTTTTCCGGGTCGCCGACCGTACGGATTATTTTTTTCTTTAAATCATCCTGACCGCCAAAGAGATCTAAAATAACGCCCGCCATCACTCCTTCGCCGAATCCTCGAAGGGCAAGCGCATTCACGGTAAAATCGCGGCGACTGAGATCCTCTTCGATCGTTTTTGCAAACCGCACTTCATCCGGCCGCCGCTTGTCGGTGTATTTGCCTTCGATGCGGTAGGTGGTTATTTCAACGGTGCGTATTCCATTTTTCGTTTTCCATTCTCCGTTCTCCTTCATTTTCACAAGCACCGTCCCGAATTCATTTTCGTAAATGCTGTCCGGAAAAATTTTCAAAACCTCCTCCGGCCGAGCATTCGTCGCCACATCCCAATCCTTCGGCTTTTTATCAAGCAACATATCCCGCACGCATCCGCCGACGAGATACGCCTCAAAACCCGCCTCCTCCAATTGGGCGCAGATTCGTTTCGCTTCATCGGGAATAATGATGGCCTCAGGTTTCATTTTATACGCCATCCCGACCGCCAAGCCGAGATCCAGATTATTGTAGTATTCTTGACAAAATAAATCAATAAAATTATAATTTATGAAGAAATTTGCTCGTTGAGAGGTGAATATGAATATAAGTGAAGCGAGTGAAATGATGAAAAATTCTTATGTCGCAGGAAAGGGGAAAATCGATCCATGGGGCACGATTTATATTCTTGATCTCGAAGTGCCGGACCCCGGCCGCGACCCCTTGAAACCGTTCTGCCTGCGTCCCGGACTCGCCGTCTGGAGCGAGAAGCTGCTGCAATACGGTAAGGATCCGAAATACCGCGCCGACATGAATTCTTCGAGCATTTCCGTGAAGGAAGGGAGGGTAACAAAAGAAAAAATTTCTTTTGTCGAATTTTCGGGTCATGTAAAGGATATGGAACAGCCTAGAGGGATTTTGCTATGTAATCAAAAGGGTTTTTTGACGAATTCCTGAGTTAAGGAAAAATCGGTGTGTTTTTTGAAGCGTCAGCACAGACGAAAAAGCTAGATATCATCAAGCTCTTTCGTTTGGGTTGACTTCGAAACAGACAAGCGCTTGTCTGTTTGCATGAGAAAATACAACAAAATATGCGAGCAGTG
>JAGWKM010000150.1 GCA_028865305.1 Patescibacteria group bacterium
GTCCGATGACATGCAAACGCGGCCATAACGCCAAGCGCGATTCCAAGGGGGAGTGCTGCCAGTGCATCAAGGAACGGCGCATCAACAACGGCTATTACTCAGTGAGCAAAACGACCGATGCTGAAAATCGCGCGGCTCGCGCCGTCGTTCTGCCGGTCGCTGATTTTGGGTTCATAAAAGCACCAACCAAGGCTCAACTGATGGCGAGGAGGTAGCGATGTTCGATGAAATGATCGGCGGATTTACGCGAGAGGATTTTTCGTCGCTCATTCCGAAAGACGGAACATGGGCATACAAGTCGAAAGTTATCGCCCGCGATGTTGTGTATGGTGCGCTCGGACTTTTCGTGCTCGACGTTTCGTGGCGGCTGATGGATTTGGGGATAGATTTTATCTGCAATCACATTTCGTGGCTGCATTGGCTGGCTGACTAATGCGCGTTGAGATTGTAACCGCGCATGACGGATCGCTTAATTTTTCCGGCATCGCTGAAAAATCTTACGGTGAGTACGCCAGCCGACACGGTTACGGTCTGACAACCGAGAAATTTGAAAAGGGCGGCAACGGCGCTGGGCATCCGTCATGGCAAAAGCTCGCGCTGTTGCAAAGGATGATCCACGGCACCGAAGCCGACTGGCTTATGTGGGTTGACACGGATTCTCTCGTGACCAATCAGACGACGGCGGTTGACGGGATCATAAACGACGACAACGGCGATAACGTATTTCTGGTTGTCTCGCGCGATTGGTCCGATGACTCTCCGTGGTCAGCTGGCGTTATGCTCATAAAAGTTTGCGCTACCGCGCTGGCGTTTTTGATGGTGTCTCAGAAATATACGCGCTTCATGGATTCTGGATGCTGGGATCAGTCCGCGATGCACGAAGTATGGCGAACGCACGAAAGATTTACGGACGGCATTAGGATTTTGCCACGCCGCGTCTTGCAATCGGTTCCGCGCGAATGTAGCAGCGGGGTATTGGCACCATGGCAAAGGGGCGATTTTATCGCCCACGCCACCGGAGTTCCGAATGAGGTAAAACACCGTATCATGGAAAAACTCGTTTCTCAGGTGACGCGGTGATCGACGAAACCATACCAGGGCCATCAGAAATTGCAGAGCTTCGCTATTTAGAAAAACTGGTAACGGAAATTCCTGCTTCATCGGAAATAGTTGAGGTTGGCACCTTCCTTGGGCGCGCGGCGTATGTTCTGGCCGCGACAAGGCCAGACTGTAATCTGACGGTGATTGATCCGTTCGATTGCAATGTCGGTGAGTGGTTACGAGGGCCAACAATTCGCGGCGAAGTTTCGCGCTACAGCGGCCAAAGCCAATTCGACACATTCAAACAATTTATGAACGGTCACGAAAATGTACGCGTGTGTGTCGGTAAAAGTCCGCTCCCGCGTTGGATGCTGTCGTCTCCGAATTTGGTGTTTATAGACGCGGCGCATAATTACGACGCCATTGCAGCCGACATCGCGTA
Organism: Patescibacteria group bacterium; assembly: GCA_028865305.1. Lineage (GTDB taxonomy): Bacteria > Patescibacteriota > Minisyncoccia > UBA6257 > 2-01-FULL-56-20 > REEB161. Next base: position 1,484 of record JAGWKM010000150.1, read on the forward strand.
TTGGTCAACCATAGCCACGTCGCCAACGGCGCTCTGCGGTCACGATTATTGCGATGAATTTTCGGACGTGAAACAAGCCGTCAACGAATTTGCCAATCGGAATAATTTAGGCGTTCACGTAGAGCCTGGAACAACGATTTGGAAATTTTTTCATGCCGCGTAAATCAAAACCAAAGGAAAGCGGTTGGCGAAAGGTCTACGCTGACTTTACGGAAAATTTTGAGATCGACTCAAAGGAAATGGGTCGAACGAAGCTCAATCTTTGGGGCACGCAGCGTTACGTGCTCGATGAAATGGCCGCTGGTATGGACGAGGGGATACGGTTTTTTGTCATCCCCAAGGGCAGGCAATACGGCATAACAACCGGCATCGTGCCGCTGGACGTTCTGTGGGCACTGACGCATCCGGGCATTGAGGGCGCGATCATCGGGCACAAGCTCGACGTGATCGAGGTCATTCGCGGCCAGATAAACGACATTCAAAATCGCTTGCCGGACTCTCACCGCGTACCGCTCAAAACCAACAACAAAGACCGCATCGAGTGGCAATTCCGCGACGGCACGGTGTCAACAATCAATTTGCTAGTTGCTGGTACGAGCGAAAGGAAAACCGATCTTGCAAAAGGACACGGACTCACATTCATCCACGGAACCGAATGCGGAGAGTGGGGATCAGAAACCGCCTTCAATTCATTGCTTGCTTCCCTGGCGGAACACCATCCAGATCGGTTTTACGTGTTCGAATCAACCGGAGAGGGTGCGAACAATCTGTTTGCACGACTTGTCTACAAATCGCTGGATCATCCCGCGCGGCGCGTTATTTTCCCGCCTTGGTGGTTGCACGATCTCTATCGGCTCGACAAGCGAAGCTCCCTTTACAAACACTACATGGCAAACCCAACGCCGACAGAGGACGAAGAACAAATAATCCTCGCAGCGAAAAATTGGGGACACAATCTCACGCCGCAGGAATTGGCGTGGTACAGAAAAAAATCAGACGAGCAAACCACCATCGAAGACATGCGGAAA
>JAGWKM010000151.1 GCA_028865305.1 Patescibacteria group bacterium
AACCCGTTGGTTTGTTTCAGCGCGATGAACCGACTGCGCAGGAAGCTGTCTGTCGAAGTAAAATTGCCGCCGCCGTTCTGCGACGAAAAGTCAGTCACAGATCCCGGCGCGGAGAATGTCGTCGTCGCTCCGTTTGTAATCCACACACGACCGGCATAATTTTCTATGTATGTTCCCCCAACCGCGGTCGGCATTTTTCCGCCGCCAGGTGCCGAACCACCAGGACTGTAGAATGTCGTTCCGTCCCAGATGAAATATCCGTTCGTCTGCTTGGCAACGATCTGAATGTACTGACTGCCCCACTGCGAAATTGCAGCGTTGAGCTGTGACGGACTGGATATTGTGCCGGCCGAAGCAATCTGGCTCGCCGCTCTTGTGTTGGTATTGACCGCGGAAATCGAACCGTCGTTCTGGATAACGATCGCATAAGGGGTAGCACCGATGTTTCCGAAGCCGAAAAACGCGATGTTGTTCGTCGAGGTGTATAGCGCGGAAGCAATGCCATACATGGTGCGCAAATTGCGCTTGGGGCCGAGAGGCATGAAGCCGTCTGCCCAATATAGCTCTTTGTCATCGACGCCGGGCCTGGTTGTCGCGGTATCGATGCCCTCGAATCCCTCGCAAATCAGAGGGTCTGTCGGGCCTTTCGGCACATAAGGGTTGCTTTGCTCACCGGCGGGCGCGGGGACGTCTAGCACTTGACACCTCCGCAAAGGGGTGCTAATCGGGTGCCAATGGCAAACACTGTAAGGCGCTCAGTCGCACTCACCAAACCGCAGCTCGATTGGCTCAAGAAAGAAGCCAATCGCCTCGGCATCACCATCGCCGATGTCATCCGGCGAATCATTGACCGGGCAAGAGAAGGCGATGCGTAGCTGTCGGCGCTGCAGTACGCTGTACTATCCACGGACTTCGACGCAGAAATTTTGCTCGAAACGTTGCCGAGCAAAAAATAGGATCGAATTACGTCCATCCCGAGCATCGCCGCGAAAAGCAAAACAATGCGCCGGATGCCCAAAATCGTTCGAAACAACACGCTCGAAGCAACGTTTTTGTTCTGACCGCTGCGCGCGTAGGTGGCATGTCGAACACAATCGCGAAAAAATAAACGAACGCGCCAAGCTATTGATGCGTAAAAAACGGGAAGAAAGCCCGGAAATTGTGCGCGCCACGAATGCGAAATACCGAGCAAAGCCAGAAAATCGCCGCAAGGCCGCAACAAACACCAGGATTTGGCACGCCGAAAATAAAGCATACTCGAATCCGAGAAGACAAATGCGCAAACAAAAAGAACGCAACGCTTACCCATGGAAAGGTCCTCTCGACGCTGCTCGCCGACGATCGGTAGAACGTAACTTACCATTTGACCTCGACGATGCGTGGGCGCAGGCGCGATGGACAGGGCGCTGCGAACTGAGCGACATACCTTTCATAATTGGAGCGAGAGGAAACGGACCGCGATACTTCGCAGCAAGCATTGATCGAATAAAACCCGAGTTAGGATATACAAAGGAAAACGCGCGATTCATTCTATGGGCTATAAATGCATTCAAATACACGGGCACCGATGAAGACTTGTTTATGGTTGCAGAAGCGCTCATGAAAAAGCGCTCCCTAGCTTTGTCAAAAGCTCTGTCAAAATAGGGATAGCGCCGACCAACCAAATGTAACGACCGTAAGGATTTGTCATCCTGCCTGGGCGGGAAATCGCCGACTTGCTGAGCGTCAGTTTGTCGAACTGTTGCTCGTAATACTTCGCCGAGTTCAGGTTACCCAATTCCTGAAACGCGAGCTGCACCGCCATATATTGAACGACATCACACCACGGCTGGGGGATAGCTTCCGGAATGCCATTGTCCATCGTCAGGTCTAGCGGCAGGCAGAAACAATCGAGTTCGTACTGATAGGTCTGACTCGGTAGCGGGTACATGTAGAGAGAGCCGTTCGCTCCCTGGCCGAGCTGAGAGCAAAACGATGGCACATAGTTATATTGGAACGGGTAGGACCTAATCGCTGCCTGATAGGTAGAAAATGCGTACATAGGTAGCGAATAGCGATAGTTAGTGTAAATGACCGAAACGCTCTTGATCATATAAACCGAGTCGACACCCGGCCAGTTGCCGACGTAGATGTCGGAGAAATTATAGACCTCCTGACCTTGATTGAGCGTGTTGATCGGCGACAGCGACAGCGTCGCAGTAGCGCCAACGCCCGGCCCATTCTCATCCGTGATCATAATGATAGGTTCGAAGTACCCATCACCACCGTTCGTGATCGTCACGCCCGTCACAACACCGCCGATGAACTCCACGGACGCAGTAGCCTGCAATCCGTTCGGGTTCGCTCCATAACCGCTCGGAAAATCAGGCGGCGTGATCGTCGCAACCGGCTTGACATAGCCCGACCCACCGGCAGTGACATTCGCCGAAATAACTTGGCCCGAGATTGGTGTGAGGCGGCGGATGCACTGCGTCCGGCCGGCTATCTCCCGTCGCGCGAGGTTGATGTA
>JAGWKM010000152.1 GCA_028865305.1 Patescibacteria group bacterium
TGTCGCCGGAAACGAATACGGATTATTTTATGCGGGAGAGGCAAACGACTACGCGCCTATTGAGGCGATATTACGCCAACATCCAACGTCCATTGCCGTTATAGACCAAGGCGGCGATATAACCGCTCCGCGCGCATTGCAAGAGAAATATCAAGGGCGAGTATATCTCTGTACTTTTGTGCAAAGTTCCGACGTCGCGCCGAAGTGGAGAGAACTGTCGGGAATGGTGAATGTTGACCGCAACAAAGCGATTCAACTCCTAGTGGACGAGTTTACCGAAAAACGAATACCCCTTTTCGGCGGAGAGGCAAACTGGGAACAATATGTAGAACACTGGTCTCATCTTTATAGGGAATTGGAAGAAGACGAGCGTGGACGCCGGAGATATATTTGGAAGCGCAATGGCGCCGACCACCTCGCGCTTGCGTCGGTGTATTGGCGTGTCGGCATAGACAGAGTTGTCGAGGGAGCGGGAGAACTTATCACGCCGCAAGAGGGTATCTTTCCCACGCTCGGCATGGAGTTGGGCGGAGCGATTGCTAAGGCACATTTCAAGCGGTTTTAGGCATTGTATATTTTAACCAATGCCACCCCAAGCCACAGGCGCATTCAATGCGGTAAAACAAGCCCTGTCTATTTTTTCTCCGTTCAACAAAATATCCGGCGGCGCTGATGGAAATGCCGGCGAGCCGGATGTCATTGCCCGCTACCAAAGCGATCTTGCCGATACGGAAATAATCGCCCTTAAAAATCAGTGGAAGCGCGATTATGCGACGTATTATCAAGAAATACAGGGCGTTCAGGATAAAAACTATGAATACTGGCTAGGGAAGCAGACCAAGCAAACGATAGAAGACATGCTTGACTCTAATCGGAGTTTGGTTGACAACGAAGTGTTTATAGGGCTGGAAACATTTTTGCCGATTGCAATGCGAGCAAATCCCGAGCCGGTCGTAACGATAGACCAAGCAATGGGAGACCAGACGCTCGCCGACCTTGTTCGTAACTCTCTTTATTTCCAAGCAGACAGGCAGAAACTTCGCATGCTCTTAAAGGGAGCCGCGCGGGATTGGTCTCTTTCAAAAATAGGAGTGCTCAAAGTTCGGTGGGATACGATAGAAAACGACATTGCCACTGAAGTGATAAATCCCAAACGGATGATTTGGGACAAGGATGGGTATGTCCGAGAAGGCGGTATTTTCACTGGGGATTATATCGGGGAATTGAAAAAAATACAGGCAGGAGATTTGGCGAAACTGTTTCCGCAAAGCGCCGCATTCATCATGCAACGCGCAGGCGGCAAGACGGGTACGAAACTTCAGATAGAAGAATGGTGGTATAAAAAACGTGATTATTTCTTCACGTTGGACGACCACGTGCTCGGCAAATATAAAAATCATCTTTGGAACTATGATGATAAAGAAAAAGCAATTACTGGGCACAATCATTACGCGGAGCCGATAGACCCGTATATTTTCCTTGCTGGCATCTACTCCACGCGCACGCAACCACACGACGAAACGACGCCGACTCAACAGGTTCTGCCGGTGCAAGACGTTATCAACCGACGTTTTCGTCAGATAGATAAAAACGCCGAAGCGACGAATAATGGGATTGTCGTCAATGGAAACTTGAACAGTGAACAGGCGGCATTGGCGGCGGAAGCTTTGCGCAAGGGCGGAGCTATACGCATACCCGATAAGAACGTCGATATACGCACCGCAGTCATGCGTCTTCCCGCGCCCAATCTCGCTCCTGTCGTGCAAGAAAATCTGCAAGACGCGCGACAACTTGCCGCCAATCTTTACGGCACGTCCGGCTCCACGCCGCAGGGAGTGGAAAATCAAGATACTGTTCGTGGCAAAATACTTATAAATCAACTGGACGCTTCAAGAATAGGCGGAGGAGTTACGGAGTACATTGAACAAGTAGCCGATACATGGTTCAATAAAGTTCTGCAAATCATGTATGTGTACTACGATGTCCCTCACTTTGCCGCCGCAATCGGCTCGTACGGAGCGCAGGAATTGGTGCAACTTAAAAATACCGATTTACGAGGAAAGATATTGGTAACTGTCAAGGAGGGTTCAATGGTTCCTAAAGACCCGCTCACGCTTCGTAATCAAGCGATAGATTTGTGGAGCGCAAACGGCATAGACCCCATTTCCCTCGGCAAGTTTTTGGAAATGCCCGACCCGTACGAATATGCTAAAAATCTCCTTACTTGGCAGATGATACAAAAAGGGACTGCTTCTCCTCAGATTCTTTTCCCCGACTTTGGCGGGGGGCAAGCCGCTAATGCGCCACAAGCGGGCGGCCCGGCGGTAAATCCGATAGGAGGACAAGAAATAAACACTCCCGCGCCTCCAGCAAGCAATGAGGCCGTTTCCCAGCAAAGTTCCCAGTTATTGCAAAGTGTTCCGGAAGGCAAGGTCT
>JAGWKM010000153.1 GCA_028865305.1 Patescibacteria group bacterium
ACTGGGTTGAAGTCCAACTCAGCCTGATAAAAATGCAGCAGGTTGACTTCCTTCAAGTCTTCCTGCCATACGTTTGGGACGGTCAGCGCGACTTTTATACCGCGCTCAAATCAACCAATTATAAAGCCCTGATTACTAACTGATTATGACAACCCGACAGGCATGGTTCAAGATTGCGCGTAAATTTGAGCGCGAACGGATAGAGCGCGGGAAAGGAACGCGATGAAACCATGCCCGTTTTGCGGCTATGTTGATCCTAGAAAAGGCCCGTTCTGCGTCAGCCGTTACCAGTGTCCGAATTGCGGTGCCATTGGTCCAATCAAGACCGAGGAATGGAATTACCGATGGTTTCCACCGGAATGGATTGAACTCCTGGCCAGCGCAACCGCACTTCGGGACTCAGAAACCGAGCGCGAATTCCAGGAACTAATTGACCGCAACGTCTCCGCCATTGAAGCGTGCGAGAAACTCCTGAAGCCATGAAATCGACCGTCATCTGCATCCGCCTGAACGCCGAGGAACTTGGCTGGCTAGACCGCTACGTGGCTGGCGGTGTCGGATTCACCGGGCGCTCGGAATACTTCCGATACCTCCTCCACCATGAGCATGATCGGCGGGCCAATACCAAGACACCCGCTAGGGCATGGTCGAGCGAGTGGCGCAATGGGAAGCCAGCCAATAAATCAAAACGCGCCTAAAATGAAACTGTAATACACTTTGACGTATAAACGACTTTTATCCTCTAAACCATCTATGACAAAGGACCAACGAATAACGCGCCTAATCGCCGAGGCCGAATCACGGCAACTCAGCATCACCGAAGCCGCCCGAATGCTTGGCCGGTTGAATCTCGGGCGCAAGCTGAACATCTCGGATCAAGATAGGGAACGACGTCGCCGGCACATGCGCAAGATCGGCAAGGCGAACCGGAAAGGCGGTGTCGCGTGACTCTTCGCAAGTGGCTCGCCAACCGGCGCAAGGTGCTGAAGGCAATCGCGCACGGAAACGCACGCCGAAACGTTTCGGATTCCGTTATTTCCGGCAGACTATTCGAGCTTGAGGAAGTGCGACTTGCTCTTCTCGCCCGCGAGTTCTCCACCGCCCGTCCCGTCGCCAAGGAGTGGCGGGAGTTGCTGGCCGCCGTATGCTCTGAAACCGATAAAGGCTATTCGGATCGGATCTACAATGCCACAGCGGCGTGCGAGCGTTTGCTGGACCGGAAAAAGAAAGGCACTCCGTGAGTTATACCTCACTCGCCGAAACGACCCGCACTGCTCGCAAGCCCCATGATTGCATCTGGTGGCTAGAGCCAATCATGCCGGGCGAGAAATACCTGGACCGTCGCGGCGTGTTCGATGGCGAGCTACAGGCCGATCACTGGCACCCGGAATGCTCGGAAGCGCAGTTGCGGCAATACCGCGAAGATCAAGAACCGGAATTCGACCCGCATACCCATAAGCGCGGCAGCACCGAGGAAGCCGATCACGAAGATTATGCGGCCTATCGGAAGCGCAATGCCGAATATTCCGCTTGCAACCTGGCCGGGATTCGCTAACTTGAAACCAGTAGGCGATTGAACCCGCCTTGAAAACGTGGAAAAGTTAATGAACATTGGGGTTTGGATGCGGGCCAGTTGGGTAACTTCTGGCCGCACTGGCCGGCTTTTCCGACCCGGTTCAAGCCTGGCCCGCATCCAATCTCTAATCCAACACCACCTATGACAGCACAAGAACTACTTCACACTTCCCGTCCAGTAATCGCCTTCCAACGGCACCTCGCCGAGGCCGCTGGATCGGCTACCGGAGGACTATGGCTATCTCAAGCCATCTATCTGACAACGGTAACCACTGACGAAAATGGGTGGTTCTGGCGATCATGGGAGAAGTGGGAGCAAGAAACCTACCTCAGCCGAAAAGAACAGGCTACAATCCGAACCAAGCTTAAATCCCTTGGGATACTTGACGAAAAGGTAAGCCAATGTATGGACCGCACAATTCACTACCGACTCAACCTGGATAGGCTAGCCGAGATTTGCAGTCACGGCGCAATGCGATGCGCCAAATCGGACAATGCGATGCGCCAAATCGGACATTCCATTGCTACAAAAGGCGCAATGACTAATGATATAGATTTAGAGAAGACTTATAAGAAGAAAGAAGATGGCGCTGAAGCGCTACCCGCGCAATCAGTCCCAATTCCGTCAACAAATTCACGGATGGTAAAACCAACGGCTGAACAGATCCAAACCGAGGCAATCAAGATCGACCTTTCCCCTATCGAAGCCGAGAAGTTCCAAAACTATTACGAGTCCAACGGCTGGCGGGTAGGTAAAAACCCCATGAAGTCTTGGACGGCAGCATTGAGGACGTGGAAGATGAACGGCAACCGTTATAGTTCATCCGTCCAAG
>JAGWKM010000154.1 GCA_028865305.1 Patescibacteria group bacterium
TCGCTAACCCATAGCAGGATAAACGGCGAATGATGATGCTGCCGATATGGCGGGGCATTCGTTTAGCCAAAGTGCGCTCGCGCTCGGGCTCGCGCTTGTGGTCGCGCTCGGGCTCGCGCTCGGGCTCGCGCTCGGGCTCGCGGTGGGGCTCATGGTCGTGGTCGCGGTGGAGCTCATGGTCGTGGTCGCGGTCGAGCTCGTGGTCGGGCTCGTGCTCGCGCTCGCTAACCCATAGCAGGATAAACGGCGAATGATGATGCTGCCGATATGACAGGCTGGATCGCGGCCGAATTCCTGTTGTGTCAGTGGGATTAATGGCCGGCAGCGATATTGGGGATGCACCATTTCAGGAGGGTTCCGGATTGTACTGTATATGCCCGCAAATGGGATTTCGAGAGAAGTTTCAGATGTCTGGTGGTACGCGATAAATTGGCTTTAGGATTGTTTTTTTCTAGTTCGGCGCAAAGAACGCTGGTTTCTATGGCTTTTTCTTCCGCAGTAGCACCGAGGCAACGCAAAATTTCTACGATTCTGGTTTGGGAAAATTCTGGTTCTGCGTTCTCGCTCGGGTAATCGTTTTCCGGAATTGGCCGGAAAACCAACGACGGGCCGGTTAAGGCTCCCTTGAAAAAAAATGGCTCGTCCGGTTCGGCCGCATTACGCTGTTCAGTAATTGTCGCTTTGACAAATAGGCTTTTTTCATATCGGGCCACGGAAATTATAGTATCAAAATCACCTTCCAGCACATTTGATCCGCGTCCGCCCCGAGCGGTATCTTTCCCGGTGTGCCGAATCACTAGAATTGTGGCGTGTGTTTCTCGTTGTAGATATTCGCAAGCAGCACTGAAAAGACCCATGTCTTTGGCGCTATTTTCGTCGAGACCGCGAAGTGCCCGAGTAGCAGTATCGATGGCGATCAAAGCGGGCTGTATGCCGGTTTTGCGGATTTCTTCTGCGGCCTCTTGTATTTCTTCGAGGACGGCGGCGCGAGGCATCGTTCGCACGATCCAGAAAGGAATCTTGCCTTCTATGCCGCGAGCGAGCCGCCACGCCGGCACGTGCTTTAGCGCGATCGAGGGCGCATTTTCTCCCGCAATATAAACTGTGGGGGCGGCAGCGGGAACCTGGCCGAACGTTTCCTGCCCGACCGAGATTCCAAGCGCTATATCCAGGGCCAAAAAAGTCTTGAAGCTCTTGGGCGGTCCGGTAAGTTGAATGGTGCCATTTTTGGGCAGAATATCTTGCAGGAGCCATTCCGGGGGTTGAAATTTTTGGGCGAAATCGGATGCCGGAATAGGTTTGAAACGGGACTGTTTTTGGATAGTGTCGCTAAATGAAATGGCAGATTTGAAAACCTCGGAAGCTGGAAACTCTGCTTTGGCCCCGAGTTCGTTTTGTCTATATTTTGTAGCGTTTTCGACTTTTTGTGCGAGTTCGTCTGCATCCCACGGTGGCTCGCACCATGGGTTCCAGAGGCGCAGCATGAGATCGGCGGCGGTTTCTGGCATCAATCCGAGATCGAGTATTTCCGCGGCAATTTTATATGTCAGATCGTCACCACCTTGGCCCTCGATTGCAGTGCGGCCTTCTGAAACAAATTTTCTGAGGCGAGCTTCAGCTCGCTCAATATTTGCCGGTAGGTCTGGGGCCGCAGTCGCGGCTGGTTTCTTTTCCGGCGGTGGCTTGGATAAAAGGGCCATCAGCCACGGGGGCGCGTCGGCTATTAGCGCAGACGAATCGTTTGCAAGACGGTAGACACCTTCTTCCGTATGGGATGGGGGAAGTAAAACATAGCCACCGGAACCTTTCGTATCTATCCCAGGCCCGAGAAACCGGGTGGTAGAACGGCAGGTTCCGTGAAACCAATAGTGTTTTCCGCCAGTGGGCGTAGTAATGGCCGTTGTAGATGGAAGCGGCCCATGTTGGTGGGTTAGGACTTCCAGGGTTTCGTAGCCCCTAGTAGCGTTTTTTATATCAATGTCGAGAACCCAGTGCCCGGACAGCGCTGGCGCCCACCCGATATTGGCTTCCGGCGTAATGGTCCACCAGCGCCGGATCATATCTTCGTCGCGGGTTGCGTTGAAGTAACCGCCGGCTATCAGAGGCTTTTTTTTGCCAGGAATACAGGGGAAAACGTAAAATCCCCTTTTGGCCCAGTCGAGAGCGGCGGCAAGATTGGAGGGCATTGACAATCCTTCGGTGGTGGAGATAATTCTGTGGCGGCAAGGGAAAGTCAAGCATGAGCCTGTACATCACGCCAGAAATGTGTGAAGCAATGTATAGCTTTTTGCTGACAACTCCCCCGTTTCGGGCTTGGTATCGGAAGAAAAAGCTGCCACCGCCGGAAGAAGTCTCCTTTCATATTGTGTCCAGCGACAAAATGAGCGGAGACCAGATAAT
>JAGWKM010000155.1 GCA_028865305.1 Patescibacteria group bacterium
CGGACTTCGGCATCAACCCTTGGTCGTATTGCGTCTCAAACCACGCGTCAAATTTATCGCACTCCTTCGTGGTTATCCCCTGATGGTGCGTGATGATAAATTCAAGAAACTCGTGGGCGAACACCGCCATTTCAAACCGCCAGTCGGAAAGCCTTGATATGCGAACCCGCAGGGTGTTGCCGCACATTTTCCAATCCCCGAGGGTGGTGAATCGTTGTTTATGATGGGGGATTATTTTCAAGTCGATGTTCACGCCAGCATCCTTTCCAACGCCTCTTTCGGGGCCTTCATCCTTTTTAACCTCGAATATTCCCCGTATTTCTTTTTGGGAAGCAAAAACGGCCTCAACGCCTCGTATCTGTTCATTATCGAGGTTGGGTAGTCCTTGGAAAGAAAGTCGAACTCGGGCCTGTGGTATTTCTTCTCGAAATGCACCTTTTCGGCGCGCTCGTACAGCTTGTCAACCGTAGATTTTATGTCGTTTCCCCCGGCGGTTATCGCGCCAAGCAGGTCAAGCCCGCCGACCGTGCAAAATCCGTCCTCGCCCTCTTTTATTCTGTAAGCAAAAAAGTTGTTTTCCGCGCCCTTGTCCCAGAACACCAGCTGGTCGTCCTTTGATTCCTCCGTGATTTCGTATTTTCCCTCCAGATTGAACAGGCGCAGGGACGTTCCGTATTTGTTCACCAGCGGGCTCCTTCCTTTCATAATGTCCTCGAAAAACTTCGCCACGAACGGTTTGCCGTCCTCCCGCATGGACATTTCCGCGAACACGCCGCACCAGCCGAAGCGGTTTCCGCAAAATTCCGTGAAATAAAAGTCCTTCCCGTCGTAAAGAAGCCCCGCGTCGGCCAAGTACAGCCCCTTTTGTTTTGCCGCATAATCCATCGCGGCTTTGGGGAAGGCTATCTCGTTTATATAAGAGTCCAAGTCCGTCCTGACGCTCAAATTCTGGTTGCCGCCCTTTTGGACCCCGATGTTCCCCGCGCCGAACTCCTTGTTCTCAAATTCCGCGAGCGAACAAATCGGCTTGCCGTTCCAAAACAGCATGCAGGGGCTTATTTCCATGTAATTTAATATCTTCTTTTCAAGGATGAACCCGGCCTGCTCGTAATTTTCCCGCTCTTTTTCGAGGGCGTTCGCAAGCATCTTTTTGCCAACCTCGGGGTCGTCCGTGTTCGGCACGACCGTCTTCCCGACGTTCCCGTTGCTCTTCAACACATAAACGTCGTCCGTATCGGCCAAGAACTCCAGTCCTTCCTCGACGTCCTTGAAGTCGTTCGATTCGGCGACCTTCACGAGAGGGTAGTTCTTTTTGACGTATTCCTTGGCCTTGTCGCGGTCTTTTTCCATCTGGAAATGCTCCTCGGTCGGGAACAGGCCCTTCGTGAAACCCATTTCCATCACTTGTTCCGAAATCGGATAAAGGTCGTTGAAGTCGAAGAAAAAGAAATAACCGTCCTTCTCGCCGTCCGGGACGGATTCCAGATAATCCATAAGGTCTTCGGCGGTCATTTTGTCCAAAAGCCCGTCGTAGACGGACATCCGCTGTTCCTTCTCCTCCTCGGTTTCCTCGTCCTTGTCGCCGGGAATGCCGAGGTCGTCGTGGCTGTCTATCGTTCCCACCAAAACCTCCCGCCCCTCGTTCATCAAGTGATAGGCTATCGGCAGGGGATACATTTCGTGGTGGAAAAAGACGTATTTCATCCCAGCATGTCCTCTATGGCGCAGAGACCGGCGTCAATTATCGCCTCGTGCGCGGGCGCGAATATTGGAAGTTCCGTGCATCCCAAAATCACCCGCTCCGCCCCGCGAGCCGTTAAACTTTTCACAGCGGCGGTCAGAATGAGGGTCGATTGCGCGGCCTCGGACGGGGAATGGCCCCTCATGGCGGTCTCTATGACCGAGGTTATCTTGACCTGGTCGGCGTCGCCGGGATACAAGGCGGAGGACGGATACACCTTGTCGAGCCTTGACGAGTTGGAGCAAAGCACCCCGTATTTCCGACCTTTGCACCGTTTCAACGCCGATTCGGGAAGGGACACTATCTCCGCCGTGGTCAAATCCCTGAACAGGCTTATGTCCTTGTGCGCGGAATTGCAGGCTATGATGATTTTGTCGGGTTCAAAGCGGCTCATTTGTTGTATGGCCCTTCCAATCTCGCTCCTCAACGTCCCGTAGCTTTCCACCCCTTTGGGGGTCGTGGCCCGCGACGGGATGTTGTGCAGGAATATTTCGGGAAAGTCAAAATCGGACGCACATCCCCTTCTCTGGCACTCCCTAATCAGGGCGCCGTAGAAATGCGCCCCCGCCGCCGCGCCCATTCCGGCGATGATTCCGATTTTCACCCGCGTTTCCT
>JAGWKM010000037.1 GCA_028865305.1 Patescibacteria group bacterium
GACAAAAAACGCGAATTGGTAAAAACACTACTGTCGAACTTGGTCGTCAGCGGCAAAAAGATAGAGATTACGCTGGCCCCGCCGTTCCGACTTATAGCCGAGCGTCAAAAACCAACCAATTGTCGGGCCGCCGGGAATCGAACCCGGTCGACGTGCTCCCAAAGCACGCATACTACCGGTATATGACGGCCCGGAATAAGGGATGTCCAATGACAAATGACTAACAAACGGAAGAAATGTTCCGATGTCTCGATGCCGTCGGACATTTCTGCCATCGGGACATTCGTTGGACATTAGACATTTGTCATTTTCCTAACGACTTCACAATAACGCATTTTTATTTTAGAATCAATGCGAAAGAAATGCTTGCCCTGCGAAGCCTTTGGGCGAAGTAGGGCCCCCGTAGCTCAATGGATAGAGCAAGTCTCTTCTAAGGACGTGATGTGGGTCCGATTCCTACCGGGGGCGCGATGAAAAAGATTTGGCGTATTTTCCTGAACGCAGTGCCGGTCTTGCTGATGATCGTTTTGATTCCGCTTATTCAAAATGATTATGTTTTAGCGGCGGTTTATGCGGCGATCATTGCGGCGGCATTTTTGGCAAAACGCGGGCGGCATGATACAACTGTTTTTGTTTTCGGATTTTTTGCGATGATCGTTTTTGAGTATCTTTTCGTGAGTACCGGCGTCGAAACATTCAACCGGAACAGCCTGCTTGGTTTGATGCCGATTTGGCTGCCGTTCCTGTGGGGCTATGGGTTTGTGGCAATCAGGCGGGCGGTAGAGATTTTGGACAAGTAATGTGCCGCGGGGGTGAATCGGACACCCGACGCCAGCCTCTTCAGGGCTGCGCTCTACCACTGAGCTACCGCGGCATTTATCCGTTCGGAACGGTTCTATCCTAGCCGATTTTCGGGAGAAAAACAAGAAAATTTTTATGCAGTTGACGGGATTTGCGGGGTGCGTTATATTTATCCTAGTAGTCTGCAAACATTCCGCTTCGGTTCCGCGCGCCCGCATCGGCATCAAATCGAATGTCCGAGGCATTGCGTGGCACCGAAACAAATCCCAACCGACCCTTCTCATGGAGGCACCGATGAGGATTCTCCTCAAGAAGCCTTAGGGCAAGACCGGAAAGGGAACCGATTCTTTCCGGGATACAGGTAGAGAAACATCTACACGAATCGCCCGAATTCAAGGGCATTGGCCGCAATGGCTATGGTGAAGATGTGATCTCTACCGAACGGGGATCCGACGAGGGCTCGAACTGCTGCAGCAGATCGAGCCCTTTCTATATTCTATAGAGAACCTGCATGACCGCCCGCGCAAGAATAATGAAGATACCCCGCCCTCACGGACGGGGTATCTTCTCCCTCTTCGCCGCCCCGGAGGGGCGGCGTCCCACCGGCCAAAGCGCCGGCGGGACAAAACTTCATCCGCACCCTTATGGGTGCGGTTTTAAGTTTGGAGAGTGATAAAAACTGAATTTCCGGCGAGGACAGCAGGACTCGGACAAAAAAAACGGGCAGCGCCCGTTTTTCTATTTCACCATCTTCAACGTAATCCTTTTCTCCTCTGGCTTGATCGCTTCTATCACGAAGGGATAGCTCTGGCCGGTCGCGAGCGCTTTTTTCATCTCATCCTGGCCGCCGAATTCGGAAACGTGCACCATGCCCTGGAAATCACCTTCGAGCGCCACGACCGCGCCGAACGGGTTGAACTTATGCACGCGGCCCTGCACCGTCTGGCCAACCTTGAACCGCTCGCTTACATTGACCCACGGGTCTTCCTTCAGCGCCTTCAGTGACAGGAATACGCGGCCTTCCTTGATATCGATGATCTTCGCCTTGAGCTCGTCGTTGATCTGCACGATGTCCTTCGGGTTGTCGATGAGTTTGTAATCGAGCTCGGAAATGTGGATCATGCCCTCGATCTGCGGATTATCCGTGAAGCGGACGAAGACGCCGAAGTCCGCGACGCCCGAAACGATGCAATCCACGACCTGCCCCGCGCTGTACGCGCCGAGCAGTTCTTTTATATTCGCGGAAAGCACCTCGCGCTCCGAAACGATCACCTTCTGGCTGCGCGGGTTCACGTCAATCACTTTCACGCTCAATTCCTGGTTGAGGAATTTGCGCAACTCCTCCGCAATCTTCTGGCGATCGCCGTCCTGCACCTTGGGGTAATGCTCGAGTGAAAGCTGGGAAACCGGCAGGAACGCCTTCAATTCATCGCCGATCAGAGCCA
This sequence comes from Patescibacteria group bacterium, assembly GCA_028865305.1. Lineage (GTDB taxonomy): Bacteria > Patescibacteriota > Minisyncoccia > UBA6257 > 2-01-FULL-56-20 > REEB161. The sequence goes on from JAGWKM010000037.1 coordinate 2,247, forward strand.
TCAATCCTCCGGCGTTCGCGGAAACAATCTTCGCCTTGATAACCTCGCCGGACTCAGCCAATTCCTTCGCCTGCTGCCAGAGTTTCTGCTTGCCGGCTTCAGTGAGCGAAAGTTCGATGTGGCCTTCCTCGCCATCGAGCGCGATGATCTTCGCCGAAATCTTATCGCCCGGCTTCAGATCGCGGATAGCGTCCTTCGCGTTTATCATTTCGATCCCGTACACAATACCCGTACCAAAACGGCCCATGTCAAAATAGGCCTTGCGCGGCAGTCTTTTCATGAACGCCGCTTCGACGACCGCTCCTTCCTTCGGCCATTCGATGGCCGCGAGCTCGTTTTTCAATGCTTGGGCAGCTGCGGCCGCGGAATTCGCCGGGGCTGCGGTGGCCGTGTTCTTTTCTTCGATTTGAGGCATGGAAGATATTATATTGAGAAATCTGCAAAAAGCAAGAGTCCGGTGAATGAAAATTGACGGATAATTTCAACGGGAATACATTGATTCCAGAACTTTATACGGAGGCCTTATGGCACGCATACCCGGGAAAATCCGGAAATTGATTATGGGTCCCATGTCATCCGGGAAAACGGAGGAATTGATTCAATCTGTCCGCCGGGTTGAAAAACACAGTAAAGAACGGTGGATCGCCTTTAAACCATCCAAAGATACCCGCAGCCGGCACGGCATGATCGAGAGCAAAACAGACGGCGACCAAAAGGGCGACTCAATCCCCGCCATCGAGATTCCGGCTGAGGGCGAAGGACCTTGGGAAATTTTCGAATATCTGAGAATAGAGGAGGCCCGAAGCGGCATCGTCAGCCTCGTAGTCGTTGATGAAATCAATTTCTTCCCGGCCGACTCATCTTTTTACGATGTCGTCCTCCGACTGATGGAACTCGGCTATGATCTTGCTCTTTCCGGATTGGCTTACGATTATCGCGATCGGCCTTTTGGCTCCACGCTTCTCTTTGCCGGTTGGGCCGGATCGAATTGTATCTTCCTCACCGCGCACTGCGACGAATGCAAAAACGAAGGAGCCAATCATTCGCAGAGAATCTATTCGGACGGCACCATTGCTGATTTTAACGAAAAGCAAGAAAAAGTGGATGGCACGGAATGCGGTTATCGGCCGCTCTGCGATATCTGCTTCAGGGTGCCGGGCCGCCCGGTGCCGAAATATTGAAAACATTGCGGCCAGAATGGCCGCTTTTTTGACTGGAAATTCGCTTTCAAAACTGCTAAAATTTAACCAATAACCAGCAACCATGATCATCAACTATTTCGGCAATGACTGCTTCCGGCTGCAGAGCGGCGACATTTCCCTGCTCGCCGACCCGGAAAACAACCGGCTGAAGGCCGATATCACTTTGAAGACGCTCGTGCCTACGGAGGATGGAGAATGGAAAATGGAGAATGGGACGAATGACACCATGCTCATTACTTTTCCGGGCGAATACGAAAGCAAAGAAATTGAAATCGAAGGATTCCCGATCGCCGAAGAATCGACGGAAAAGTTTTTGAAGACGGCTTACCGCGTCGCGTGGGAGGACATGAAAATCGTTTTTCTCGGCCATCTTTCGCGGCCAATCGACGCAACCTTAATGGAGGAGTTTGCTGATGCGGATATTTTGTTTTTGCCGATCGCCGGCGGACATTTTTTGGAGCCGGAGGTGGCGGCGAAAATTGCGAAGCAGCTTGAGGCGCGCATCATTATTCCATCATTCGGGAGCGATAAGCCGGATGCGTTTTTGAAGGCGCTCGGGAAGAAGGCGGAAGATATGGAAAAGTTCGTGTTTAAGCAAAAAGATATTGTGGCGGAGAAGGGCAAAGTCGTGATATTGAAGCAAGGCTGACTCCGCGCGCAAATCGGCAACTGAATCGGAACAAAACGGGAACAGTCTTTTTGAACAGTGTTTCGCACGGAGCGCCGGCCGCAAAAATGCCACAGCCAGTTTGGTGGTAAATTACACTGGAAATTTAGCTGAAAATCTGCTAGAATTTACCTTGTAATTCAACGTTCTGGATCCCGGGTCTTTGCCCGGGATGACAATAAAAATGTCCAAATTTTTCGAGGAACTTCAAGCGCTGGACGAGCCAACAAAGACCAAAATCCTCGTCATTTCAACTATTATCATCATGGCAATCGTAATCTATTTTTGGCTGGGATATTTCAACAGCGTCATTTCGGGCGCGCAAACGGCGCCGATGGCGGATGTCAGCAACGGGCAGCAAACAACCGGCAACCAGCGGGCAACTTCCACCCCGGCACCGACGGTCTTCCAAAGCATCACGAACGGCTTTGCGGCAGTGGTGCAGTCGTTTGAAGGAATTTTCCGGCAGCCGAAAAAATACGAGATAAACCCGCAATAAGAGGATAAGCAAACCAATGAATCTCGAAAAACGCGAAATTTCACAGGAACTTGCCGACTCGTATTTGGAATATGCGATGTCGACGATTGTCGCGCGGGCGCTGCCCGACGTGCGCGATGGCATGAAGCCGGTGCACCGGCGCGTGCTTTGGGCGATGTGGGATACGGGGCTCACTTGGAACGCGAAGACGAGAAAATCGGCGAACGTCGTCGGCGAAACGATGGCGAAATACCATCCGCACGGCGATTCGGCGATTTACGACACCCTGGTCCGCATGGCGCAGGATTTTTCTTTGCGCTATCCGCTCGTTTTCGGCCAGGGGAATTTCGGTTCGCTCGACGGCGACCCGCCGGCGGCGATGCGTTATTGTTTGACCGGTGATTCGCTAGTGGCAACTGGCAAAGGTTTGTTGCCGATTGAAAAAATCTCCCAAAATAAATCTGAGAGCATCGATATCAAAATTCTTTCCAAGGAACGCACTGTAAATCACGCTTCGAAATGGTTTGACAGCGGCGAACATGAAACGGTAAAAATAACCACCAATCGCGGGTTCACACTGCAAGGTTCCCGCAACCACCCAATTTTGGTCTGGACTGAAGAACAACGGACAGGGATTCCTATGTTCCATTGGAAGACGTTGGAACAAGTCCAACGAGGAGATATCGCTGTTTTGGATCGAACGGCAGATTTGCTTTGGCCTACTGAAAAATTCGAACTTGAGGCATTCTGGCCGCATTTTGGAAATCGCAGGGTTCAAGAAAAGATTTTACCAAGGGAACTCGATGAGGATTTGGCCCATATTCTTGGCGCACTCGTCGGCGAAGGATCCATTACGGAAACGAAAATTGAATTTTGCAACAGTGATCCCGCTTGGATCCAGGAATTCAAAGAAAGATGGTCGCGCGTTTTCCCGGATTGCCGCCTGCACCATTTCCATCGGCAACCTTCCTCCTTCGGTAAAAAGCCTTATGAACGGCTGGAAATACACTCCCGCCGGGTAATCAAGTTTTTGGCGAATATCGGGCTTGTTCCCGCAAAATCAAAAGAAAAAGTTGTTCCATTCAGCGTTTTACAATCGCCGAAATCGGTTGCTGCGACATTCCTGCAAGCTTATTTCGAAGGAGATGGAAGCATTGCCTTCAGCGGCAACGCCACAGAACTGGCCGCGATTTCGATAAGCGAAAAACTTATCAATGAACTACAGATCCTCTTGATGCGGTTCGGCATCGCCGGGACAAAACGGTTTGATGCGCTGCGGTCCACGCACAAACTTTATATCCGCGGCCTTCACAACGACCTGCTCTTCCAGAATCAAATTGGATTCGTTTCGGCGCGTAAAAATCAAAAACTTGCCGCGGCCATCGGGCGGCTTCACAAGGAACATTCCCAATCCGATTACGTGCCTTATGTAAGTAGATTCGTCCGGAATGAATTGAGGGGCACTTATGTCGACGATGAATTTGCCATCAAACACAATTTTGACCGCTATCCCGCCATGGCGCAAAACTACGCCCGCGTCACGGCTGCGGTTAAGCCCGAAGCGTGGGCCTTCACTGCAAGTCTTTTTGAGAAACTACTGCAAAACAATTACCTTTTTGACCCGATTGCCAAAATTGAAGATGGCGGTATCCAAAATGTTTACTCCATCAAAGTTGACAGCGAATGCCATTCTTTCGTTGCGAATGGTTTTATCAACCACAACACCGAAGCGAAGCTTTCGAAGATTGCGAACGAGCTGATGGAGGATATCGAAAAGGACACGGTTGACTGGATGCCGAACTACGACGCGACGCGCGACGAACCGAAACTCTTCCCGGCCAAACTGCCGAACCTGCTCCTGAACGGCTCCCTCGGCATCGCGGTCGGCATGGCAACGAGCATCCCGACGCACAATTTGAACGAGGTTTGCGACGCGATTTTGCATCTGGCCGACAATCCGGATGCGACGACGGAAGACCTCTTGAAATTCATCAAGGGTCCCGACTTCCCGACCGGCGGCATCATTTATGATTCAAAAGCGATCAAGGAAGCGTATGTGACCGGCCGCGGCGCGATCGTCACGCGCGCGAAGGCCGAGGTCGTCGAGAAGAAATCCGGCAAGCAATTCGACATCGTCGTTTCCGAAATCCCCTACCAGGTCAATAAAGCCGAGCTCATCCGCACCATCGCCGAGCTCGCCCAGGAAAAGAAGATCGAAGGCATCCGCGACCTCCGCGACGAATCAGACCGCGAAGACGCCGTGCGCATCGTGATCGAACTGAAGAACGATGTCGCACCGCAAAAAGTGTTGAACTGGCTCTACAAGCACACGGATCTGGAGAAGAATTTCAACATGAATATGATCGCGCTCGTGAACGGCATCGAGCCGCGGCTCCTGTCGCTCGGCGACATTTTGAAAGAATATATCGCGCACCGCAAGGAAATCGTCCGCCGGCGCACGCAATTCGACCTCAAGAAGGCCGAGGAACGCGCGCATATTTTGGAAGGGCTCGCGAAGGCGCTCGACGTCATTGACCGCGTCATCGCGACCATCAAAAAATCGAAGGACAAGGAAGAAGCGCACGCGAACCTGATGAAACTCTTCAAGCTTTCCGCTGTCCAAGCCACGGCGATTCTCGAAATGCGGCTGCAGACGCTCGCGGCGCTCGAACGGCAGAAAATCGAGGATGAACTGAAAGAAAAGCGGGCGCTCATCGCCGAACTGACGGCCATCCTGAAAAGCCCGGCGAAAATGCTCGGCATCATCAAGAAAGAAGTCGCCGAGCTGAAGGAAAAATATGGCGACGAGCGCCGGACGCAGGTGGTTCCGCGCGCGCTCGAAGCGATGAGCGACGAGGACCTGGTTCCCGATGAAGATGCGATCGTTACGGTTTCCGGCGGCGGGTACATCAAGCGGCTGCCGCCCGACACCTTTAAGGTGCAGCGGCGCGGCGGCAAAGGATTGATCGGTTCGGACGTCGCCGAAGATGATTTCCTTTCCCATTTCTTCAGCGCGCGCACGCACGACAACGTCTTGTTCTTCACCGACCGCGGCCGCGTGTTCCAGACCAAAGTCCACGAAATCCCGCCGGCAACGCGCACTTCGAAAGGCAAGGCGATCCAAAACTTCCTCGAGCTCCCGGCGGAAGAAAATGTGACGGCCGTCGTGAATTATTCAACCAAAGGTGAACAGAAAAAATATCTCATGCTCGTCACGAAACACGGCGTCATCAAGAAAACAGCACTCGCAGATTTTGAAAACATCCGGCGCACCGGCATCATCGCGATCAAACTGCAGAAAGGCGATGAATTGAAGTGGGCGCGGCTCACCGGCGGCGCTGATCAGGTGGTTTTGGTCACGCGGCAGGGGCAATCGATCCGCTTCGAGGAAAAACAGATCCGTCCCATGGGCCGGACCGCTGCCGGCGTGCGCGCGATCAAACTGAAGAAGCAAAATGACCAGGTCGCCGGTTTTGCGGTGGTCGGCCCCTCCTCCGCTAAAGCTTCGGAGGGCAAGAAGGGCGATGAACCGCGGCTCTTGGTCGTCATGGAACATGGGTTTGCCAAGCAAACGGCGCTCAAAGAATATAAATCGCAGCATCGCGGCGGCTCCGGCGTGAAGGCTGCCGAAATCACGGCGAAGACCGGGTCGGTCGTTTCGGCGCACGTCGTCACCGAAGAAAAGGAGATTTTCGCGCTCTCGGCGAAGGGCCAGATGATCCGCACGGAATTGAGCACGGTCCGCGAGACCGGCCGCGCCGCGCAAGGGGTGCGCATAATGAATTTGAACAGCGGAGACCGGCTGGCGGGGACTGTGGTGATTTAGAAAAGTGACTACTTTCTTTGTCATCCCGGGCTTGACCCGGGATCCAGGGTTTTGAAATGACTAATTAATAATGAATAATTAATAACGAATGCCTAATTTCAGAACGTCCTTCGAAATTCTTCCATTGGACATTCGTTATTAATTATTAATTAGATATTAGGTATTTTAACCCTGTATCATTATTCATCCCGCTTCAAACGAATACCTGCTTTCATGTATGCTAAAATTTAAATATGAAACTTTCCCGCCGGCAGGCTATCCTTCTCCTTGGCGCCGTGGTCTTTATCGGCGCGCTCATCGTCCTCTTTTATTTGAATGCGCGGCCGAAACCGAATAACGCGGCATCTATCAAGCTTTCCGCTTGGGGCACCGAAGACAAAGCGGCGCTTATGAATGTTTTTGGCGCTTATCCTTACGCGACGATCTCCTATACCCAACTGGATCCCGCAACTTATGACCAGACGCTCTTGAATGCGCTTGCCGCCGGCACCGGCCCTGACATTTTTGAGATCAGTAACCGCAGCCTGCCGCGCTGGAAGAGCGTACTTGCCCCGATGCCCGCGGACTACGCGCAGCAATTCAACGCCCTCCAGATGCAGAATGATTTCCCCGATGTCGTCGCGAACGATTTCGAACTTCCGACATCCGATCTCCGCGGGGTGCCGGGCGCCGGAAGCTCCTCCCTTTACGCCCTGCCGCTCTCGATCGACACGCTCGCCATGTTTTACAACAAGGATCTTTTCAATTCCGCAAATATCACTTACCCGCCGAAAACCTGGGACGATGTCCAGGCCGATATCATGAAGCTCCGCCTGCTGAATGCCCAAGGCCAGGTTACGCGCGCCGGCGCGGCGCTCGGCGGTTCGGAAACAAGCATCCCGAATGCGCCGGACCTCCTTTCCCTCCTCATGCTCCAAAACGGTACGCAAATGGTATCCGGCGATTTTTCTTCGGCCCAGTTCGCGAGCGGCGGCGCGAATGGCGCCGGCCAGAACGCGTTTGATTTCTATCTGCAGTTCGCAAATCCCACTTTCCAGGACTACACATGGAACGACCAAATGGGCGCGGCGATCGATAACTTCGCCGCCGGCAATGCCGCCATCATATTCGGCTACCAATCCGATATGGCGACCATCAGGCAAAAAGCGCCCTATCTCAATTTCGGCGTCGCCGCCATGCCGCAGCCATCGAACGCCACGATCGCCATCAATTATCCGAAGTATGAAGGCTTTGCGGTCGCAAAAGCGAGCCCGCAGGCCGCTGTCGCCTGGAATGCCATCCTTTATCTCACGACGAATAACGCGATTGAAAAAATGTACGTTTCGGCAACCGGCAAGCCGCCGGCGCTGCGGCAGGAAATCCAGGCGGACATGAACGATCCGAATCTTTCGATATTCGCTTCGCAAGCGTTGACTGCCAAATCCTGGTACCAGGCGAATGATGAGGAGATCAATGCCATCTTCAACGAGGCCATCCAGAAAGTGCTCGGCGGCCAGGCTGATTCGGTGACTGCCCTTGGCCAGGCGCAGGCCGCGGTGAACGCGCTTATGAGATAGAAACAGGGAAAATGAGACCGAGAACAGGGAAAATAAAATCAGGAACAGGGAAAACGAGACCGAGAACAGGGAAAATTCTCCTGTTTCTTGTCGGTTCCTTTTTCCTTGCCTCTTGTTCCTTGTTCCTATTTCCCCGCCTCGCTTCCGCCGATTCCAATTCGCCGAACGCGGCCATCTGGAATCCTTCCATCCTCCAGGGCCCGCTCGTCACCTGCCGCGGCTCGGCGAGCTCAACGCCGCCGGGCGGAGATACCGGCGGAAAGCCCATGCCGGTCTGTTCCAACCTTTGCGACCTTATTTCCACCATCCTGAATGTCGCTTATTTCATGATCGGCGTCGTGATCTGGATCATCGCACCGATCACGGTCGCCGTTGGCGGCATCATGTACATGTTCGCCGGGCCGAATCCTGGCATGACGAAGACCGCAAAGACGCTTTTGACCGGCGTCGTTTGGGGATTGGTCATCACGCTCTCCGCGTATGTGATCGTGAGTGCTTTTGTTGGAGCGCTGAAGATCACGGGCATTGGCGGGTTTGGACAGAATGCGTGCAGTATGGCCGGGGGTTGATTTACAATTGTCGTCATCCCGGGCTTGCTGTGCCCACCATAGCTTTAGCATCGGCGGAACCCGGGAACTAAGGCGCTCAAATGACTAACTAATAATCAATAATTAATAACGAATGCATTGTTGGGGAAATATCTAATTAATAATATCTAATTAATAATGTCTAATTAATAACGAACGTTTAATGTCCGAATGTCCATCAGACATTTCTCCTTGGACATTCGTTATTAATTATTAATTAGATATTAGATATTATCGGGGCAATGTCTAATTAATAATATCTAATTAATAACGAATGCATAATGTCCGAATGTCCGTTGGAAATTTAACTTTAGACATTCGTTATTAATTATTAATTAGACATTATTAATTTCTTAACCAGGATTTCGGCCCGGAGGCCGGAATGACAGATAAAAAAACCCATGCACCATTTACATCTCCTCGCCCAAGCTACCGTCACCATCTCCCCCGGCATCCCGGGCACGAACCTGACCGCGGCATCCGGCACTGCGCCGGGCGCGTTTGTGGCGAATTTCTACCAGTTTGCCCTGCTCATAAGCGGGGTGCTGGCTTTCGTCGTGATCGTCTATGGCGGGGTGCGGAGCGCGCTGTCGGCGGGGAACCCGAGCGCGGTGAGCGAGGGGCGGAAATACATCTGGAGCTCGCTCTTGGGGATCCTGCTCCTCGCTGGGGCCTACATCATCCTGAACACGGTC
>JAGWKM010000038.1 GCA_028865305.1 Patescibacteria group bacterium
CGTCATCAATTAAACCCAAATCTTTCGCTGCAATATATTCCCATACGGTGACATAGTATTCGTTATATTCCTTCGGAAAATTCAATCCCTCGCTTCCTTGCGCACGGATAGGAAAGGCCCCGTTGGAAAAACATTTGAGGATAATAAACGAGCGCTGTATTTCCTCGCGTGACATATCGTGAAAATCGTCGTGCCAATGTAATTCCGTGCCGGTCGCATGATCTTCCATCATGGCGCGTGGATAAGAGCTTTTTATATCGAATACGGAAATATGCTCATGCGTCCCCGGACGAAAGCATTGTGTGCGACCACCGAAATAAAAAGGGCGATAATTCGCATCAAAGCGGTGATTTGTGGTTCCGGGGTTAATTCCGAGGCTTTTTGCGTGGGCTAACGCATTGGAAGCGATAGTTTTCTTTTTTCCGGCTGATTTTCGATATGCGGTCATTAATTCGTGCAGATAAATACAGTCGCCTTTAAGGTAGGAAATAATTTCTTCTCGATATTTAATTCGATATTCCTTGTCCATTTTCCAATATTCGATTTCATCTTTTTTGATCGAACCAAGCGCTTGGGGTACACCTGCGAAGCTATCGATTAATTGGGCTTCTCCCAACGCCATTGAAACGATGCGACCATTTATCATTTGAACGTTGGTGGCGACCGTCACGAATTCGAGAAGAAACATGAAGTCGAATTTACCGCCGTTGTGCATGAAAATAACGATGCGGCGTGTTTTAATATAGGCTACGAATTCCTCTGTACTATCGAATACGAGGAATTGTTTGCCGTCATAAAATCCCCAGATAAAAGGCTTGGGTATCCTTCCGTGTAAGAAACGGTCGGTTTCGCAATCGCCTGTGCAGATTGGGCGGGGGCGTGCCACTTAAATATGATGCCGCCAGCTAGCCCGTCTTACCCTCTTTTTCAAGTGCGCGTCTCCTTTTTGTGTATTCGGGATTTTCGATAAGTATCGCAATCCCGTTTACCCATTTGCCCGGATCGGATGGATTGTCATAAATGTCACCGCTCTCGCGTACCTGAGTACTCATATAGCGGCCCGCATTCCACTTTTGATTTACCCATAAGATAAACTGATTTATCGAATGAAAAGGCGCGCCGACAATTCCCGCGTGCGCCCATAGTTGAACTTGTTGCACCTGATATTTTTTGAATGCGGCGGTGGTTAGATCGCTCACCTTTTCAATCGGAAATTTTTTTTCGAAAGCCAAACGACCGGCGTGCCGCATACCGCGACGGCTTCTAACCGTTTCGCGGTCCAAACTCCAATATATCCAATGTTGGTTATTTGCTATGACGATAATATCGCCTTTTTTATTGAAGCGGATTTTTGCGCCTTCTGGTACGTTGCGTAATTGAATGGCTTGAACACCGGGGAGGAATAATTTTTTGCGACCGACTTTACGCGCTTGTTTCTTCGTCAGAGGAACTAGAAACGGAATATTCTTTAATTGTTTTTCGCGGCGTGCGATGGCTGATTTTTCGTAACGGGTAATTCTTTTGCGCCGCTTATATTTTTTTAATCCCGGAACGAGCGGTGATAATTTGCGTGCTGAAATTAGATAGCTTTCGTCGGATCGTTTTTCACGTCTCTTGCGTTTTTTGCTTGCCACGGTGCCCGCGATCCTTTAATGCTGGCACCCGTTGGTGCCCCTCCCGCCCGGAGGTTTCCTTGAGTGAGAAAAGAGCGGTCTTAGTCGGGCCGCTCTTTTTTTTCGATCGAGCTAGTGTTACGCTCGCGACCACCCGCCAGCAAGGAAAAAATCGTCATGAACACAGTTGAGAAGATGCTACGCGCCGTTTTCAGTGCGATGGACCTAGATGTAGAGACAGTCAAATCCGACGTGCTAGAGCGTGTGGCGGCATTTGAACGAAATGTCGAAACTCTCAACAACACACTAATTGCGCATCATCGGTCGCTTGCCGGTATCGAAACCACGCTGGCGCGGATCGAAAGCCATTTAGGAATTTCACAACCGACTGCCAAACCACAAACGGAGACTGTCAATGGAATTACCCAAGGAACTACCGGGGCTGACTTCGGAAGGACTTTACCTCCGCCTACGGAATGAGATTATCGCACGGGAGCGATTGCAAACGCGTGTCGATGTGCTTGAGCATTTCATCAAGATGCAATTCCCCGAACACTTCGCGGGTGAGGCCGATACTGTTGCTGATCCAGAATTAAAGCCCATACCTATTATATATGGGGAACCTCAAGAGGTACCAGATGGTCAAGGAAAATGGAAAAACAACGGAGAGTGAAACGGAGGGCGATAAAATTGTCCTTGAGGTTCCAACGCCCGAACCATCCGAAATACCAGACGATCAAGAAAACGAAGATGCGGAATTCGCCAGACTTGCAGAAAGAATTTCCGCTCTTGATGACAAAATCACAGACGGATTAAAAGGCGCGCACGAATGGACGACCGAAACGATAACATCTTTGAAACAGGAAGTAGCGGACCTAAAAGCGACGTTGGAACAGGCAGCGAAAAACCTTCCGTCTCAAGTGACGGAATTACGGGAAGAATTGACCCGGCTATCGCAAGAGCTACGGCAGGCGGTAACGGAACGAGTACAGGCAACGGAAATAGAAAATCAACCGGTGCAAATGTCACCGCCGGAAGTGCCGCCGGACCCGAACCAGTCAAGCGCGGAAGAGGGCGCCCACCCGGTTCCGCAACAGTCGCAAAAGCCAAGGACAAAGAGAATAATCTAGTCGGTTCTACCGATGAGGCTATTGCGTTTGTTCATGAGATCGTTGCATCGGTAACAGGCATAAAGGAACTCATTCTTGAGGAGAATGAGTATAAGGAAATCGCTGACGCGATTGATGAAGCGTTTGAACAATCTGTTATCAAGCTCACGCCAAAACAAAAAGCCTATGTGCATTTGGCGCGCACGCTTCGTAGAATTTATGCACCGCTTATCGTCGCCATTTATTTGAATAGACGCGCGGCAATGAAAAAGAATGCATCACCGCAAGTGAGGCCAAGCGCCACGGTAACACCTTTACGACCGGCTCCCGCTTCGCCAGCCGGACCGCCACCGATGGACTCTGTAACGGTTGCCAATCAACCGGAATTCAATCCTTTTGCGATAACGATTGACGATGGACCGGCTAAAAAATAGCCTTAGAAGTACTTCCATACTAACACCTAGAACGGTTACGTTTCCGGGTCCACAAGATCGCCTAGCGATTGTCGGTCGCACCGGATCGGGGAAAACGACCGCTGCGTTATGGCATTTGAGCGGCAAAGATTTTGAATTACAGCCGTGGTTGATGGTCAACACAAAAGGCGATAAACATCTTTTACAAATCGCTGCGTTGGACGGTGTGCAAACAATAAGTGTGAACGATACCCCCGGTGATACAGGTCTCTATCACGTACAGCCGAAAATGCCGGAACAAGGCCCGGAACTCGATGCGATGCTAGGGCGCATTTGGGAAAAGGGGAATTGCGGTATCTATATCGACGAAGGATATATGATACACCCGGCCAATAATTTGAATGCATGTCTCACACAAGGCCGTTCGCGTAACATACCGATGATCGTTCTTTCGCAGAGGCCGGTATGGATTTCAAAATTCGTTTTCAGCGAATGTGATTACGTGCAGCTTTTTAATTTGAAGCGGCGTAATGATCGCAAAGAAGCGACTGACTTTGTTCCGGTCGATAAAGACTATCGACTTGCGCCGCATTGTTCCTATTGGTATAACGAGGCAACAGAGTTGCTTGTTGAGTTTGGTCCTGTTCCAAATAATGCAGCAATTCTCGATACTTTTCGCTCAAAGTTTCCGCCAGAACATGAGCCTAAAGAGGTTGGTGGCGTGACGGTGTACGCCCCGATTGAAAAGAGACAGATGACGAAGCGCGTTATCTAGTCTTAAAAGGATGGCGGATTATGGACCCGGTGATTATCTCGTGGACCCCAACTAATTGGGTTACCGTTTTTCTTATGGTGCTTGGTGGTTTTCTCATCATCAAACTTGTGGTGATGGGTTTCAAAAAGGTCACCACGGGTAACGCCAATGCCTAAAATCATCAATATGAAAATCATCGCACACCCGATGAATTGGGTTACGGTGGTTCTCATGACGATTATCGGATTGATTGCTCTCAATCTGATTTTGACGCCGTGGCACATTCCCACAAAAACAAGCGACCAATTGAACGCCAATAGCGTTCCCGGTCCTTATCTCGCAACGTCGCAGTAACGCCCCGCTTGGCTAAAGGAGACCATATGTCGAAACTTCGAAATGCAATGCTCGGCGGTGTTGCCGCACTGACTATCGCGACCGCACCGGCTGACGCCTATTATGATATGTCATCCGCCGCGTCGCCCCCGACGACCGCGCAAATCAAAGCTGCCAACCTTGCCAATCGCCAAGCGATTGTGCAAAGCGCGCTAAAGAAGCAGCAACAGATTTTTTCGCAGACGTTCAATCCGACTGCGGGCGTTGTCCTTAACGTCCAGCCTCGTTATGCGGGTCTCATTCTCGGTTTCTATGTGGACGTTCGCGCAACGCTTACGCTAGGAACCAATAACGGGTTGCGCACGCAATTCGGCGGTTCGAATTTCATTCAACAGGTGCGGTTCGATGATCTTTCGAACAACACCCGTATTCAGACGACCGGCTGGCATTTGAACGCAATCAATTCGGCGAAGTCTGGCAAGCCGTATATGTCGTGCTCCACAATCAATACCGATTATCCGGTCGGTTACGGTGAGGTATTCACTGCCGATATCGCCACCGTTCCGGCCACGCTGACGACGGCCGGTGCGACCGTCGCCATGCTGTTTTGGGTACCACTGGCATATTCCGAAGTGGATTTGCGCGGCGCAATGTGGGCGAACGTCGTCAACGCAACAGCGCAGTTACAGCTTACCATGGCAACGAGTGCACAGGCATTCGTTGCTCATACCGCCGATCCGACAAGCGCCGTTTATCAGTATGACAGCACGGGTGCCACGGGTGTCATTTCGTCTTACACCGTGACGGTGCATCAGGTGTATTACGATCAACTCCCGACCGATACGAAGGGCAATCAATTGCTCCCCGTTATCGACCTTTCGACCCTCTACATGCTCATCAATACGACCGTTTCCGGCATGGTGACGGGAAACGATTATCCGATACCGTATGCAAACTTCCGTAGCTTCCTTTCTACGATTGTCATCTACGATAATCAGACAGGTGGCGCGTATAATGCGGCGGGCACGGATATTACGTATTGGGAGCTTCAGACGGCAAACTTCACGAATATCTTCAAATATCCGTCGTGGTTCCCCGGTGTGTTCGCCCGCGATGCTATTTGGGAAGATTTTCCACTTGGTATGTATTATTTCGACAGTCGGAAGAAGCCGATCAATACGATCCAATTCGGAAATCAACAGCTAATTCTCAACCCGAAGGGCACCGTGAATACGGGCGCTAATGCTCTTGTCGGTTGGGAAATGTTCGCGATCACGAATTCGTTGGTTGGCGCGGCGTCGCTGGCTGGCGGTGGTAACGGGTAAGGCTTCCGTCTGGCGGTCGGGAGAGACACGGGGTGAGTAGAAAATCACTCGGCTTTTGAAAGCCCCGTGTCTTACTTTTGAAAGAGTAACGCAGATGGATTTTACGAAATTCGCGGCATGGTGGGCACGTCCTCTTAACGCGCAAGCGAGCGCAACGGATTGGATTTTGTTCACCGGCTTTATTCTCATTACCATTTGGTTGTGGACGCATATCTTGCGCGACGGCAATCGAGCGGTAAGAGCGGCGGAAGCGGAATAAAAAGGAGAGTTCAGATGCATTGGTCCGTTGGTTTGATACTTATCATCGTCGTCGCCTTTGTGGTCGGTGCGTGGTATTCGAAAACCTATCCGGGCACCATTCCGGTGGTGACGTGATATGTCGCAAACGTCGGTAATTTTCTTTTATCTAGTTGCCGCGTATATCATATACGTGACGGTTAAAGGAGAATTACCTGCATATGCGAAAGTCTTTTACGGGTAAAAAATGCCTTACGCATTGCTACTCATTGGTGCGATTATGTTGGTTGCTGGTCTCCGTAACACATATGCACAGCTATGGAAACTTGTTGAGGGCGATTTTACCTCTCAAGGCGGTTTCCTTTCATGGGTAGCGGCAATCGCGGTGGTTGGTGGTTTGGGATACATCCCGAAGCTTAGACCTTTGTCCATTGCGTTTATGACGCTCTTACTCGTTGTTCTCGTTCTCAGTAACGGTGGGGTTTTCGCCAAGCTGCAAGCCTTTATTCAATCCGGTGCACAACCGAGTGGTGGTCAACCGTTGACGACACAGCCGAATGGAAACATTCAAACGCCGTCTACCGTGTCACCAAGTTTAAGTCCGTTGGATCAGATAAATAATAATCTGACAGGTGGTTTCAATGGATAATAAACTGATAGATGGGATTATCGCGGTCGCGGTCGCGGTCGTCGGATTGGCAACGGTCTCTGTCATCTTCAGTCAAAGAGCTCAAACCGCACCGGTAGTCACTGCCGCCGGGAATTCGTTTTCTGAAATCATAAAGGCCGCGGTTGGTCCGGTTTCATAAGGAGTGTTTGAAATGAATGAACTCGTTAGCGGCAGCGTTTCAATCGCTCTAGCGATTGTCGGGATTGCTATTCTTGCGGTTCTCGTGAGCAAGAATGCCAATACTGCGGGCGTCATTGGTGCGAGCGGATCGGCATTTAGCAATGCCTTGACGGCCGCAGAAGGACCGGTTCTCGGAAACTTTGCGCTTGGCAATACGACGTTTGGCCCCGGCTATTACAACGGTTGAGGTGCTTAATGTCTCGGCAGGATTATCGCACGACGCATGAAAAATCTTGGGATTGGGTACACCCGGTCCTGAGAAAGTATTTCACTGCGTTATACGGTTATGTCGATACAAGCCCGAACCAAAATTATATCGGCGCGGAAGCCGCTGCATTTTCAAAACAAATGCTTCCGCTTCTCGAATGGAAGGGTCCGGGTGAGGTTGTCGATCGTCAATTGATTTGCACCGCCCCTCAAGTATACGTGACGCAACAGGTAGTGCCGACTGGCATTGCCGGTATTGCAGCGGGGCAAATCTGGAACGGTGGTCTTGTCGATAACCCGAATACGAATTCGAACCTCAGCGGTGAGATTGTTTGATGCATAAGGTTTTCGAATGGTTGAAAAGTCATCCGCTCGCCATCGTATTGATTGGCGGTGCGTTGATCCTTATGTATCTGTTGTTTAGTGGTGGAAGCTCGAGCAGCACGGCGACGACTGCTACGACCGTCGATCCGAACGCCGCTCAAGAGATCGCCGCAAACGCTGCTATTACGCAGGCGAACATTGCCGCGAGCGCACAAGAATATCAGGTTGGTGCTCAATTGCAGGCGACAAACAATCAAACCGCTGCACAACTCGCGGCCACACAAATCGGCGCAAATCTTTCGCAATATCAAACGCAACAGCAAACGCTCGTGCAGCAGCAGAATATTGCCGCAGGTGAGGACGTTTCGCTCGCGGGTATTCAATCTCAAGTCCAGCTTGCCGATATTGCCGCACAAACAAATCAGGCGCAAATTCAAGCGACTACGGATCAAGCGCAGATTACAGCGAACGCCTATGAAGCGCTCGCGGCCGGCCAAGTGCAGACGGCGGTCGCTGGTTATCAAACACAGGCGGATATTGCAGCAACGAATGCTGACGCCAACGTGAAAATGGCACAATATCAATCGCTTTCGAATATCATCGCTTCTGCCGCAAGCGGAAAAAAGACAAGTGTTACGTTGACGCCCGGCGGCGGATTGACATATACGAATGCGAAAGGCCCCGCGACCGCTTCCAGTCAAGCCGGTTGGGGCAGTTCAATCGGCGGCATACTTGGTGGTATCGGTTCACTCTTCGGGTAGTCCAATGGAAGCGAAAGAGAAACAAGACGTGTATATCGCGTTCGCCGTTGGCGGGCTCGCACTCGTTTTGATTTTGCTCTATGTGTTCGGCGGCTCTCAACAGCCAACCGCGGCGAATGCCGATGGTTCGCCGTTGCCGTCCGTTGGTGCGGTATCGCCACCAAACCTTCCGCAAACGGCATACAATTATAACATCGTGCCATTCGATCCGAGCCCCGGTATTCTTTATCCAAAATCGGCGCTTCCGGCCAATTCGAATAGTGCGAATGGTTGTTGTGATGGATGTTCGGGCGAAAGCTCAAAATGCGGTCCGACGACCGGACAACAATACTTCAATCCCAATGTCGCCCAATTCATGACTTTGGTGGGTTACGGTAACGCAGGCGGTGCCGCATGATTTTCAATCACAGACCGAATACGGTATCGACGCCCGCCGAACAATCCGGTATAAGCGCAAGCCTTCCTTATACGGATTATGGATACTTACCCGGTGTCGCACAAGCCGCACAAAATTTAATTACTCCGGCACCGGAGCTTAATCCGCAACCGTATTTCAATACGGTTCAATTGGCATATGCCAATTGGTTCACTACACGTGTTCACCTGTCACCCCTCGGAAAGGCCATGTCATGAACGAATTTACCCAACCATCGCTTGACGACGCGAACAAACCCGCGCCTCTTGCCAATACGGTCTCGCCCGCGACTGTCGATAATTCCGGAAAAACGGACGAATTGTCCGTTGCCGCTGCCGCCGCATTCAACCCGGTGCACCGCGCGCTTCCGCCGGAACCTGTTTTGCCACCGGGTCGTTATTGTCTCGATTATGTTTATAATGGACAGAAAATCCATGAAACGCATCGCACGACAAGAACGGCTATCGCGCGTATCGCGGCTCTTAAACGCAGCGGTATCACCCCCTCAACGTCAACGCAGGAACCAGTTGCGAATAGAGCAACACGGTAGATTTTACTGTGAATGACAGATTGGACGTCAAGCCCGTACTATCAAAACGCCGTGCGCGCTGCACGGCGTTTTGGTGTACCCGTGAGTTTATTCACGGCTCAAATAGGCCAAGAAAGCTCGTTCAATCCGAATGCGCAGAACGGTCAAGCGAGCGGGATAGCGCAGTTCATTCCCTCTACGGCGGCGGCGTTTAATCTCAATCCTTATGATCCTGTTGCCGCATTAAATGCCGCCGCTCAATACGACAGTCAGTTATATACGCAAACCGGATCGTGGGTTAAAGCCTTGGAACTTTACGGAACCACTTCAGCTACCAATCCGAGCCTTGCACCGGGCGTTCAAGCGCAAGCGCAAGCCGCCGATGCGGGCTCTAGCTTTTATGGGAATGATCTAATCAAAAGCATAGGTCAATGGGCGATTGGTCAAATCCCCGGCGGAACAACCGCACAAAATAATATAGCGTCTGCCGCCGCCGGTACCGCTCAAGCCGCGACCGGGTTGGGAAGTGCAATGACGTTTCTAACCGATATTCCTCGCGTCGTAACGACTGTGTTAGGACTTATCTTTATCATTGTCGGTTTAATCGCGCTTACACGCGGGCCCGCAGTCAATATTGTTTCCGGGGCACTCAAAGAAGCGGCAACAAGCTAATGTGGGCGTTTTCAATATCGAAAGGAATTCTCACCAATGGAAACAGAAACATACCTGCGTATTCAGGACGCGGCGAATACAAGAATAATCCTTCTTATTGTTCTGTTCCTGACGCTGGTCCTATTCCTATTGGTCGCTACTATATTGGTCCAGCCTTCACAAGCCCGATACGCGGTCCGCTCACAATGCGTCTCACCCCCGCGCCCGGAAACGAAATGCACGGTCGATCGGCTTTCGAAATCCATGGCGACAGTATCGAACATCCCGGACAAGCCTCTGACGGATGTATCGTCACAAGCGGACCCGAACAGCACACAGACAGAGAATACATAGACGACTCAAACGACACGCTTTTGGTGGTGACGGCATGACGGCGGCTGACTGGATAGCATTGGCGGCACTTGCTTTTACGATAATGGGCACTCAGGCAGCAACGCTTGTCAGCATCATGCGTGCATTCGAACGTATTAGCAATCGTCTAACGCGTATCGAAACGGTGCTGCGTATTCCCGATGTTCATGTCCCGAAAAAGAGGTGGAGAGCGTTCTAATGCCTACTTGGCTTACTGCTCTATTGGACCCGGTGAATGGTATCGTTTCTACCATCGCCTCTTTCATTCCAAACCCGGAAGAAAAAGCCAAGGCCCAATTGGCGATACAAGCCAAGCTTGTTGAAGCATATGTTTCTGCCGATGCGGATCAACGCGCCATCAATAAAGTAGAAGCATCCAATCCATCCATGTTTGTTGCCGGTGGCCGACCGGCTGCTATTTGGCTGTGTGTATTCGTGCTCGCATGGCAATGGTTGGTTTCTCCTATCATGACGTGGCTTTTGACAGTGTGTGGTGCATCGCATATCCCTCCTCTCCCCGTCTTGGATCAAAACGAGGCAAGCATTCTTTTGAATGCTCTGCTAGGTCTCAGTGCCATTCGTACGGTCGATAAGATCGTGCCCGGAGGCGTTACCAAGGCGATAACCGGCATTTTCACTAAAAAGAAGTAGGAACACAGCAAGAACGGATAACCAATTCAGGCGGTTATGGCTTGAATGCGTGCGCTGCCCGTGGTTGAATATTCGCGTCACTCAAGAACGGGCACCGCCAAAATGACCGCACCTCTTAGAGCTTCTGCCGATCTTCTCAAGATAGCTCTCGAAGAAATCGACCGCCTCAAAATCCGTTACGTCGTCTGCTATCAACCCGGCTCCTTTCCAATGTATTGGAACGGAACTTTCTTCGGTCGCGATATTGATAAGGCCGAACGATACAATAGCCTAGAGTTAGCCTTTTTCACTATCGACGAATTGACGACCCCGGCCCAAAACGGCTTGTATGTGGTGGCGATATGAAAAACGCCAATAAATATCTCGTTACGTGGATAGAAGGCAACGGTTTCATCCGAGGCCAAGCCACTCAATCCCGCGCGGAAGCGGACCGCCTCTTTGAGCATGTCGCCACGACCGATGCGTCCTATTGCGAAGTGGCGCGGATCGGACCGCGCGTCAGACACTTTGACCGGACGTCGAAAAAGGAAACGGTGCAATGATTATCTGGGATGGCTTCAAACTTCTCAAATGGACGCTCCTCATCGGTATTCCAATTTGCGTATTCCTTGCGATCATGCACGATGCATTCGGATGGTGGCTATGACAAAGAAAAAGAAAACATACCTATACGGTTATCTCTATGGATTTCCGGGCAGG
>JAGWKM010000039.1 GCA_028865305.1 Patescibacteria group bacterium
TGATAATTTAATGTCAGCGATCCGGCGCCACCGCCGACAATCGATGTATCCATTACCAAGGGTTTTCCTGCTGGAATGTAATAAGCAGGAATTATAAAGGTGTCAAAAAATGTTATTAAAGCCGAACCACTATATGATGTTTTGGCTGATCCTATGATTATTGCATTTCCAGCACTGACATAATGTAGATCGACGGCGGCGATCGCTCCGGCTACCGGCGCAGCTTGCGCCACCAAAAATCCGCCCAAAATTTTTATACCGTTTATATTTTGTCCTGCTGTTATTAATATATTAATAGCGGAAGCTATTTGGTAATTTTCCAGTACAGATGGTGCTATGGCTGGATCAATAGAAAATTTTTGCCCCGCCGCCAATATATCCGGGTTGTCTCCATAAATGACGTGCAGTATCTTTCCCGGCTGCGCTGCAAACGTAAAAAACAAATCCGTGAATGGCTGGGTAAGCACCGTTCCCGGATACACCAGGCGCGACAGATTGGCGGTGGAATTGAGCTTGAGACTGGCTTGTCCGGTGCTGGCTGCATCAATGGCGATATATTTTCCACGCACGACATAATGTAAATCCGTTTGCGCGGTATCGAGCTGTATTTGCAGGTCTTGAGAATTGAGGCCGTCAGCCATGGCCGGTAGGATCGGGGAATCGTTCGTGTAAATCCCGCCAGGATTCTGACCGCAAGCCGCGAGAATCATAACGGCGATCGCGACGACGAAGTTTTGCACGGCGTGCCTCACGGCGTTTTTGTTTCGCATATTCGCTTCTTGGTGGATACATCTGATAGCTCATTCCGGCCCACCTTGTCCTGATTGCAATCCCAGGGCATCCAGGCAAATCGTACTTTTCAGCGTTCCCTTGGCGGCCAGGATCGCCTTGCAGGTCTTGACCACTTGTGTCTGATCCATTTGATTAATCGGGTTTCCGGTGAAAAAGTTTTTCACGTCCTGCACGCCGCGATTGATCGCCGTGCCAAGCGTATCACCCTGAACGCCGGTGATGGATTCCACCACTTTATTGACCGGCCCTGAAACGATATTGTTTTGCGATGTCACGTCACCGAGCTGCTTGATCTTGTCCCAGTTTTTCCAGACGAGATACGACACGATCCCGACGGCGAACAGGGCCAGGATACCGCCGAAGGTCGCGTTGACTTTCATGCGCCACCTATTTGTGAATTTGAACCAGCACCTGCACTACTACGTCGGAGGAATTCGACATATACGAGACCGCCAACAACCACAAGGCCCAGGCCGCCAAAAGTAGTAGTAAGAAGCGAGATGACTTCGCTTTTTCCGTTATCAACGACAAGAATTTGTAGAGTAATTTCACCGGCCTTATGAAACCATATCCAGGTCAATACCGGAAGAAAAATCGCGTAGTTCGTCGCGCCGGCCACTTTGTTGGACAGACTCGAACCGGCCCCAAACCCCAAAACGACCCCTAGAACATTTTTGATCAACCCCATCACGGCGTCCCGCCTCCTAACTGAGTATAGACCGATAACACCCGGTCTACATAATCCTGATTGGCAAACGGCCCCGTCATGGGGGATTTGTATTCCGCGAAGCGATTATATACCGCTACGGCACGAGGCCACCCGTATTGCTGCAAATTCTTTTTGATGATCTGCGCGCCCATGCGGATATTGAAGTCGGCGTCCAGTAGATTATTCGGAGTGGCGTCCGACCAACCGTCGATATAAAACTTATTCTCGCATGATTCATCGCCGGACGCGCCGGAGCATAAAATCTGCATGACGCCATAGGATGGATCGGATGGGTTGACGGCATCCGCGCTTAAGCCCGATTCCACCACGGCGTGGGCTTTGATCAGACGCCAATCGACATTATAGGCCAGACCCCATTTTTTGAAGAGATCGTCGAGTGTCGGATTCAATGCTTCGATGGCATCTGCCGGTTTTGTGCTCACAAGAAAAATCCCTCCGATGATAGCAGCCAATAAAACGACGAGCGCCATGTCAATCCCAGTATCCTTGAAGGTCTAATGTATTCAATTGTCCGCCGCCGCCAGCAAAATTCAAAAATCGATGGATGATAACAGATCCTGGAAGCGTCGCCTGATCTACGGGAAAACGGATGGCTTGATAAAATTGCCCGATTAAAGTCCCCGCGATGGTAGCGACAAATTCATATACGCGCAATTCGGCAATTGGATCGGGTGTGGGAACCGTTATGCCATCGCCGCCGGCGAAAGTAATACCATTTAATGTAGCAGCGACTCCGGATGACTTTACACTGATTTCGCTTCCGATCCATACGTAACTTAAAGTCGGCGGAATAACGGGAAAAAATGAAGTGATATCCCAAGCGACCCACCCCGCCGTCGTCAAATCCAGACCAACGCCTAGCATGCTGGTACGCGTTCCGCTTTTTATGCAGGAATGAGTATCAACGCGTTT
Source organism: Patescibacteria group bacterium (assembly GCA_028865305.1). Taxonomy (GTDB): domain Bacteria; phylum Patescibacteriota; class Minisyncoccia; order UBA6257; family 2-01-FULL-56-20; genus REEB161. The sequence goes on from JAGWKM010000039.1 coordinate 2,435, forward strand.
ATATCCAGTTAGGGCTGGTTTCAGAAAAGGACTGCCGCCACCCGCGCGTAATAACATGTGTCACCCTACCGGCGAAACATACAGATTACCACCTGCTGCCGCCGCGATAACATGCAAATCGTCGCGTGCGATGATACGCAATCCGCCGTAAACCAAGCCGGCGCGCAGCAGATATCCCGTCGTTATACTGGAAAGTCCGTTCAGCGTAATGAAACAATCATTGTCTGCCGACAGATCGTAAAGCCCTTCCTCCAGCGTAATGAAAATATCCGCTACGCCCAACGCCATGATGCGAGTGCGCCCCGAGATCGGACGCCAGGGGATTGTGACCGGCAGCTTGGAAAACAGGCCAGGTTGTTGCTCGCGCAGTTTCCAGTTCTGCGCGAATTCGGCCAGGACATCAAGCTTCGCATTTAGCTTTGCCAGCGAATCGATCAAAGCTTGCGTTTGATCGGCCATCACCGCCCCCGGAACAGCATGACGATAACGAGAATGACGGCCCCGATTCCCAACAGCCAGCCGATGCCGGTTGACGTGGCCGGACCATTATCTGGAAGGGCGGCCGAAGCGGTCGTGCCGCTACCGGCAATGGCCGGATTTGAGCCGGTGAAAAATCCTTTTCCCAGGCTGGTAAGAAACGACAGTGGATCGGTGATCCCGGTATTGACGAGATTTCCCGCCGCCGGGGTAATGAAGGTATCGCCAATGGTCGCGCCGCTGACCGCGCCGGTAACGGTTCCGCCGCCCGCCGATCCGGCGACCGCACCAAATGTTCCCGCCGCCGCCGGAACAATACCGAGATTCGGACCCAGCAGCAGACTGCCGCCGTATATTGTGCCCGCACCGGCCGCCGTCAACCATGCCGTGGTTTTCGGGTTGACACCGGATGGCCCGGTGATGGCCGCGTTCGCTTGCGCGCCGAGCGGATTGGTGATGAATGCCTCTACCGATTTGACTGAGGGGTGCGTAATCGTCGTCGCGACATTCTTAACCACGTTCTCCACTTTGTGAAACGCGCTTTTTATCGAGCCGAACAGGCTGAACGTGCCAAGTGTTGGATCGGGTAGCCACCAGGTCAAACGAGTTAGTTTCATTTCTTTGCCCTCCGAAACATACTCGGAACAAATTCGAAGACTCCGGGATTCGCCCGCTGATCGTGAATGATCGTTGTCACTTCATGCGTTCCTTTCGGAACAAAAGAGAACATCACCGGCAGACTTTTTACCGGAAGACGTAAACGCACTGGTGACGGAACATGGAAAGTTTGTCGATGTTCGATTGGCGCGGGGACACGGATACCAGGACGCGTTTGCACGGTACTGGAGATTCGGGAAAAGATGTTTCCGAAGTTCATTTCTTACCCCGCGCGGCACCGCCCAGGACCATGAACAGTACCGCAAAGCCGATCAGGATCGCCCAGGTCCGCCAATCGCCGATGAGTTGCGCGATTTTTTGTTGTGTCGCCGTCGAAACGAGTTTTTTCCCGGTGCCGCTGTTGAGCGCCTGTTGTGTCAGGGCATCGGCCTTTCCATGCAGCGCGCTGGAGATCGCGTCCACGATGGAAAGGCCTAGATAGGCACCGGTGTTGCCGGAAGTCGGCTGCACCCCGGTTTTCGCTTCGATGCGCGCGACCGCGGCATCAGCTTTGGCTTGCACGCCCGAAACGATGCCCTGCCAGACATCCGATAATGCCGACATTGCGGCCCCCTTATTTCAGCGTGCGGTGCGACTCCGTAACGGCGGTGATGAACGAGCCCGCCGCCGGTCCGCCGATGTTCGTCCACGAGTATTGCAAGATGGACTTGTTACCGGTGAACAGTGCCGAGTTCGCGGAATCGTCATGCTCCATGAAATCGTGGCAATACCAGCCAATCATAGGACGGCCGCCGACTGCGTTCGCCGGTGCTGCTACATCGTCTGCATAAGATTCCAGACCGAATTCAATTTTGTTATCGAACGCGACATTCGCCGCTGCGCGTTGCTGTACGATGAAACCGGACTGATCCCGTACCGATACGATGTTCTGCACCGCAGCGGAGTTGATGCCCCAACACGGTTGACCGGCATTTGCCACGGCGCTGACCACGCTTTCATGGATGTACAGACGGCGCAGCCACAGATCAGTGGCGCGTTCCAGATCGATAACCGTCCCCACGCTGGCATCGATGGGCTGGCGGAAATCATAGGAAATATGCGCGATGGGTTTGGCTTCCTTGTCCAATGGGCCTTTACTGCGAACCAGATTGCAATCCATCGTCGCCGTATAGGTGCCGGTGCCGATGGCATCCAGCAAGTCAGCCGCCGGTCCCATGCTGACATCCAGCGTGACTGAGTTGTAACGCGAGGTGTCGAGCACGGTATCTTCCGGACGCAGCGCCCAAGGATCGGCAAAGTAGATCGGGATATGCACCTGATACGCCGTCGGCGCGCCGACAGCCGCCATCACGTCGCGATGCGGCTGGCAACCGGCTTTCATCCACGCGATCTTATGCAGTGCGCGACCAGGCAGATTGACGATCATTTCGCCCTTGTCGGTGCGAATCTGAATCCCGCGAATGACGCGAAGTTCGTAATCGTTGCCGGCCGTGACGCCAGCGCCGGTGCCGAGTGTCAGATTGATAGTGAACGTCAAATCCATTCGATACCAACCTTCGCCCAACGGGAGTTGATTGGTAAAGACAGTTCGGCCGTTCGGGGTAAGAGCTTGTCCGGTGATGACCTGAACTTTTTCGGTATAAGCGCGCATGAATTATTCCTCCGGGATGTCGGGTTTCAGTTTGGGGAAGGGGAGAATTTTCCCCGGACTACGCGGAGGCCGTAACGCTTTTAAGAAACGGAACGTGCGCGGCGATGCGATTGTAGATCGCCAGCCCGACGATGACGATAACGGTGGCGCTGACGGCGTACATGACCCAACCCATGATGGACTTCGGCATTTTCTGACCCTCCGTGCGATTGCACAAAATTTAAGCAGGATCAGGATTGCCTATTTTTTAGGCAGTGTCAATAGGTCAGACGGAAACGGTATAGCGGGATATTTCCCCGTTGTGCCAGTCGAAACATTCCAGCCGGTTCAAGGTAGGGAGTTGCCGCGCCTTTTCCAGCCCGAGCGTGGATCGCAGTGCGGCCAGATCGTCGGTTTCGTGCTGGCGAAACGAGATGATGCGGTTGGCCTGGGAGCGGATATCGATGGGGATGGAGGCGGCGCGCTGTGCCACCAGGATCAGATTCACCCTGGGATGCCGTCCCATGAAAATCAGGCGTCGCGCCCAGTTCGGGATCAATTCGCCACGGCGGAATATGGTCCCGCACTCTTCAATGGTGATCGTGCAATTTCCGGCGCTGAACGCCAGATTGCCCAGTATCGGCAAATCCTCGAAGAACGGGGAAGCTATTGAAAACCGCTCGCGCGGCGAAATTTCGCCGCCATGTAAATTATCAAGCCCGCGATAATCAAAACCAGGATAGGCACCGACAGGATCATAAAGAAAACGACGGACGAAACCGCCGAGATAACGGATCGTCCATACCGTTTTCCCCATGCCCTGATTGCCGACCACGATGATGAAATCACGATCCGACATTTTCCGGCGGCTTTTTCCTGGAAGCCATTTTCTCGGCAGCGCGAATCTTGATTTCCGCGAGAATTTTCGGCATGTAGATACCGGACAAATTCAACGTCGCCAGCAGGAACGCGAGTTTTGCCGGAGACTGAATTCCGGCATATTTTGCCGCCGTCGAAACGCTTACCGATCCGACGCGTCTTTCCTTTTCCGACAAAGCCCAATGCTCATGCCCGGTCAATACCATGCCGATGGCGGCGGGCATCTCCACCAGCGGCTCCCAGATTTCCGGCGAAAATAGCCGGTCTAGTTCCGCTTGCACCTCAGCCGGGACAGCAGTTCCGGACGGGGTGGCGGGACGTTCGCTGCCAGCCAGGTCGCGGTTTTTGGCAGAGTATTTTCCGGACTTGATGTAAGGCCCGCGCTTCCGTGCTTCAAGTCCCGCTTGAGCCTCCGCCTTAGCCTCAGCAGATGCCATAGACCCCGGATTTGCACCGTCAACCGGCGACGCGGGTTTATCTTTACCGGGCAATCCAAGGACCGGCCGGCTTTTATCAGTTCCAGGATCGGTTGCCATTCGCTAACCTCCCCGGAGTTTGCGGGCGAGATAATCGAAGATGTTTTCCCCGTCGTCTGGCGGATTCGTTTCCACCATTTCGTTGATAACATCTTCCAACATGAGTCGAGTAATTTCACGCTGTTGCTGATACTTGGGATCGGCGCGTAGTTTTTCGAGCGCGGCTTTTTCTTCCGCTGTCAGTTCCTTTTTTGTCATGGGGAATTAGCTCCGTATTGAGAGTGCCCCGCCGTTGCTCGAATTTATTGACTGAGAGACCGCGCCGCAGGGATTCGCGCAATTTATTCACCTTCACATAATGATATTCGGTTTTTCCTTTCGCATATAATTTTTCCAGATCAAAAATCGAACCGTGAAAACCGTGAGTCGCGAATTTGATTATATACTTTCCCTCGAAGATTTTCGAGCGCAGCAGGTTTTCCGATTTGCCGTATTTTTCAGCCTGTTTTCGGGTTCCATATATGATATAGCACTTATTACGAAAAATGAGTACGTCCCCTGCCGCGTCGATTTTCTGACCGCCCAAACCCTTTCGCTCTTTGGGAGCCATCTGAGTAAAGATTCCATCGGTGGCGGTATGCAGGGCCCTATTTTTATGCTCCAGGCGATGAATCCAGGCGCGGGGAAAACCTGTAATGAGTGAAGCAATAAAAGGGTTGAATAATCCGCCAGCGGTGATAATTCGAATTTGATTAAGGGTTTCATTATCGCAATCCCATATCAAATTTTTCAAATCCCCGCCGCGGGTCCCGGATTGAATGAATTTGCCGTAGAGGGAATTCAAAAACAGTTTATAGAAAGCCCGCCGAACCGGATCGGCGGACGCCAGGTCTTTCAACTTATAGAATTCCAACGCATAGGCTTTGAAGGGCGATGGTTCGGTGTCCATCGTTTCGTCATAAAAGTACCCTTCGATTTTCTCAATGCGGATTTCCCGCGACCGGATTGCCTCGCGCAGTTCCGGACCGGTGATCCAGATCCCCTCGATTTTTCCGGAGAGCGGCTTGAACGCGTGACTATAGATAATCGGCCAGGGACAGGCCTTGACCGTTCCCCAAACCTTATAAATCCCGAATTCCGGAACGGTTGAAACCGCACCCTGCCCCGACATTGATTTATAAGCTTTTGGGTTTGAGAACGATGGAAGTCGCGCCATCGCGGCCGGATAGGCTGACACGATATCGAGAGAATACACCCCACGATACCAGCCGGGCGCGATGGCCAGATTATTTTTTCCGCCGTGATAAGAATGGAGCGCTGCATAAACAAGGCGGTTGGGTGGAAGCGGGATCGGCAGTTTAAGAAAACGATGCCGGAAAATTCTCGCCGCCATGTGCGGCGCGCTGACGCATTGTTGCACGTCATACTCCTGGTGCATCTGTTGTATTGCCAATCCAATGTGATAAGTAATTTCCGCGTCGCGCATCGCATAAGCTTTAAACTCCTGGTCAGTTTTACGGAATCGGCGTTGGCCCAAATCCTTCGGACGCTTGAGTTTGGGGAGATCGGGGCAAAACAACTTGGCCGCTTTGGCGAGCGAAGTTTTGAAAAATGCTGCGGCGTCTACAAGCTGTATCGTCTTGCCGCCTTTAGTAAACCGCATAAAGACGACATTGGAGAACACGCCTTCACACTCCCATCCATAAGCGGAAAAAGAAATTTCCTCATCGCGCAGGATCGCGTGACGGTCCCACAAAAAAGAAACAAGATCGAATTCGAGATTGAACCCGTAGATGACTGTAAATCCCGGCTTGCAAATCGCATCCAGGGATCGGAGAAACGTTTTCGTAGCAGCGCGGCCTGTAGCCAGCCAATCAATACGGCTGACTCCCTTTCCGTAAAACTGAAACGTGATCGGCTCGCCGTCCTTGGTTTCGGAGTCACACCCTAGCACCGTAACCACTTTTCGCCCTCCGCGGTGATTGGGTTTTAGCTCTTTCAGATACCGGGGAATCCTTACGCTTTCGTAAATCATAGGCAAACCCCACGAAGGAATGGAAGCGCCATTGCTCGTGCGGCGCTTTGTTTTTGTTGATGCTCGGGAGTATCTTTTCAATGAACACCCGGAACAGCGACCAGCGTTCGCCGTCTTTCTTGCCGACCCAACCTTGCTTGGGGTCAAGCGCCGCTGACCATTCCAGGGCGGTGCGGCCGGATTGATAAGTAAACTTCAAATCCTCTATCAGGGAATATCCGTAAGCGTTGCTGTGAATCAAAATCCAGCAGTTTATTTCCGGCTCGCGGCGGCGCAGATCGGCATCGCGATTATAGAAAAATTTGTACGCTGTCACGCGGGCGTAGCGGCGTTTGAGGCGGGCGATTTTCTTGCCGATTTGCATTTATTTTAATCCTCCGAGTATCGGTCTTCTTGTTCGTACACGTCCGGCTCCTGATCGGCGAGTATGTCCGCGTAACGGTTCATGCTTTGCGCTTTCGTCGTGCCGTCGAAGCCGGCGAGTTCTTCGGCAAATTCTTCGGAGAGCGGGCGAACTTCATACCCTTTTTCGCGTTTATCCTTCGGAACGAAGATTTCCGGATGTGTAATAAAAGGATGCGCGGGGTGCGTGCGCCGATAATCGTCACGCGCAATAGATGATCGAGCGGCATGCTCGCGGGAAGTCGGATAACCTGTTTGATCGTCATAAAATCGTCGTCCCTTGGCACTCCAGCGTATCGCCATGTATGTCGGTCCGAGAAAAAGAGGGCGGGGCAATCATGCTACACCCCACCCTGTAAAATGTCATCGCGCCGGGAGTGGGGAGATTAGCGCGATGACAGTCCCTTACTTGATGGCGGCAATATAATCGTTCATGCGCTTGCCGCCGGGTAGTTTCACCTGACCGAGAAACTTGATATATACGTCATGCCCTTTCTTCTTCTTCGCCGCCGCGAACAACGGCTGCAATTTGAAGGAATCAGAGACGGATCGCTCGCCCGACGCCGATTTGACCGTCAGAATCTGCCGCTCACGCTTGTCTTTGCCCTTCCCCATTGTTGCCGTGTGCACGGAAACCACCTTGCCTTGCAGAATAGGTTCTTTGTTGAAGTCGTGCCATGGCGCGAATTCGCCGGAAGCTTCCATGACTTCGTAACCGGGCGGGATATCGCGATTGATGGATTTTGCGGTTTTGCTGATATTGCGTTTTGATGCCATTGTTTCAAATCTCCAAATAAAAGAAAAATACTCGGAACCGCCGAGTACGGATTTTCTATTTCGGCAATTTCTTTTGTTTCTGCTGTTTCGTGAGAAGTTGCAAAGCCATCGTCAACTGATCCTGCGTATCCGGCTTTTTGTATTTCGTCAGAATGGAATCCGCATAATCCATGACAGCTTGAAGATCCTTTCGCAAATCATCGACACCGGCCATTTCTGCCGTTTCGATGGTGCGTAAAAACTGGATCGGTGGGAATTGCCAGCCCTGTGATCCAGGCATTAAAGTAAAACCGATTCTGATTTGCATTACTCTTTACCTCGCGCCTGTTTTGTTGCCATTTCACTTTTCTCCAGATTGAAGGGTTTGCGCCAACTCGTGAAACTTAGCGAGTATCGCGGTCAGCTCCATAAAGCCTTTCGCATCAACCCGCGCTGTTCATTTACACGAAGTCCACCATAACCGCCGTTGAGTTGGCGAATTTCCGCGGTTATGGTTAGCTCGAATTTATCCATACTATTTATTCCTCTCTTTCTTCGATACCGGTTTGCTCGCCATATCAAGAATCAACGATTCGACGAGCGCCTTTTTACTGACCCCGCGCGCTTTTGCTTCCGCCACCAGTTTGTCGTTCACGGACGTGGGAACGTCGATGAACAGACGCTTGTACTGCACCGGGGTTGGATTGACTACCATGCTATCACCTCCTTTCTTCTCTATCTGCACAATAAGAATAATCCGCGGTAACAATGCCGGGAATTCCTGCATCGTGAACCGTGACCCACTTTACACATGGACGATCCAATACGAAATAATGAAATACAGAAAATAGAATGACCGCCCGAAGTAAAAAACCGATGATAATGCCCCATTTCATAATCCACCTCGTACCCGCGCCAGATCGGCCAAGAAATGCGCGTCCAGTTCGACGGCGGTGCTCATTGTCATGGAGGCCGCACCGCGGAATAGATTGGCGACGGCGAGCCAGGAAAGCGAAGTGGAGAAACGATCCGCGAGAGCCCACCATTTGACGGCGTAGAATTCGAAACGCATATATTCAAATTCGATATCAGGTTTAGAATCTCCAATAAAATTTCCTTTTTTATCGTATAAATGACCGCGCAATGCGGCCCATGAAGATGAACAGCCGACAAATGGATCACGCATTATAATCTCCTGTCGTTTTGCCTTGCATCGTCCGAATCCGCCGCAGCACTTTCGGGACGCGAACGCGGTGTGCGCGGACGATGATGGAATCAGCCTGAATAAACCGAACATTTTTTACTGTTCCATATTCCATTGGCGGATGCCGCTTAGAAAAGAGGTCGCGCGCTTTATTGAGGAAGGTGCGGAAGAAATGGCGAATCATATTTCCTCTGAAACTTTTATAGTTTTTAAATTTATCGCTTCATCGCGTACCAAAATAATAAAGGCAACGGCCATAGCGTCTTTTTCTGCGCGCGTGAGTTTCTTCTGTCTTTTTATTTTTTCGCGCGCTTCGGGGATCATTA
>JAGWKM010000156.1 GCA_028865305.1 Patescibacteria group bacterium
TTACAGCGACAGCACCACAGCCGGCGCCGGTCAGGCGAACCAGTTGAATTTCGGCCTGTCGCGCGGGCGTCCCTACATCCTGAAAGCTGCCCTTCGACTGGTCAGCAATCAGAATTTCGGTGTCACGCTCAACTGGCCCGAAGGCAACGTGGCGATTGTCAATCCGGCGCGGGTGTTCGTCCGGCTTGACGGCGTGTTCTATCGCCGGTCGCAATAATCGGTTTCTGAATGCGGTCCTTAACTGGCGTGGTGCATTAAAAGTGCACCACGCACTTTTCAAACGAGGTTACAATGTCTCAGAAAGGTATCGCTTCGCCGCTTGTTGCGCCTTCCGCGCCCGCCGTTCAATACGTCGAAGATTGGTTTACCTATGAAATCGACGCGGCGGCGCTTGCAGCCGGTGGCACCTTCAACGGCAACATTCAGGTGCAAGCCGATAGCGATTTCAAGCTGGTGAAACTGGCCGGCATGACGGATATCGCCGGCGCTGCACAGACTGACAGCACGCGGGTTTTGCCGCTGGTGTCGCTCAACATCGTTGACAGCGGTTCCGGTCGCACGCTTATGTCAAATCCTGTGCCTTGGGGGAGCATTGTCGGCAGCGGCCCGCTGCCGTTTATTCTTCCCGTGCCGCGAATTTTCAAAGCGCGTTCGAATATCGCGGTCACACTCACAAACTACAGCGCTGCGACGGCTTACAATTTGCGGCTTTCGCTGATCGGCACGAAAATCTTTCAGCTTGGGGGTTAACCTGCCGTGAGCGATTATCCCAGGTTCACACTGACGCCAACTTATCCGGCTGGCTATTCGCGCGACAAGGTATCGGCGGAGCAATCCGCCGTGCCGTCGCAGCAAGGACAAATGCCACAGGCATATTATCCCGGCCAGCCAGCCGATCTTTTGCAGCCGTCAGGCAACGCCAGAACCGGACAGATTGACAATCTGGCGGTTGTTCGTGCGATGTTCGATAGCCGTCCACCGTACACGTTCGATTTTAGCTGGCGCGACAAGTTCAACGGCGGCGCCGCCGTGTTCGGCGGATTTGCAGTTCCGCCCGGTTATATCGCGATTTTGCGCGGTCTTTCCATTGCGTTATTCGGCCCCAAGGGTGTCGGTGGAACCGGCCTTATCGACATTTATGGGGAAATTTCAAACAATCTGGAAATTCCTCAAGCCAGTTTGATCATAAATGGCGGTCAGCAAGCGCAATGGACCGTTCCGCTTTCCACCAATTCGCCGCTGGCAAATCCAATCGCGGGCTTTTCAGGGCTTCTTGCGGAAGATGCCTATGAAAGCTGTGCTGATCTGGAAACCTTTGTGGTTTTGCCGGAAGGTTCAATTTGCAACATCAATATACCGGGTTGGACCGACACGCTTGAAATGCTGGTGACAGTCGAATATCGCGGCCAGCTTATCTTGAACGATGGCCGCGTGCCGCAAATGCAAGTCGGCAATTCCGATCCCGAACCAGTGCGGAGCGAATAATGTCCATTCGTACTCGTATCATGCCGTTGTTTCGTTCGAAATCTGCCGACTATCAAGGCGGTCAGATCGCCAATAACGGTATCGGTCTAGTCGGCAGTTGCGATTATAACGGCAATCTTTGGGTTCGTTCGGTAAAGCAGCCAACGCGGCTGGCATGGAACCGGCCCGCGACTGGCGTCTTGGCAACCGTCACAACCCCGCTTTTGACTTTCCCAATGTGTACCGCCATTCATGCCAGTTTATGTGCGGCAGCGGCGGCAACTGCTCAACAGGTGGTGCAACTTATCGCTAATTTTTCGGGTGGCGGAACGCAAGTCGTTTGGGAGGATGTGCTATGTGCACCGGCAAGCACGCGCGCTTCAATCACCATGACGGATTTGCAAGCGGATATTGAAGCAATCACGGGTGCGGTCGCAACCGATAGTTTCACGCTTGCATTCCTTGCAGCGCCCGCCGCTGGCGAACAACAAACGGTTTCGGTCGAATACTTCGATAGGGCCTAGCCATGAATGAAAAACGCTTACGTTTCTGGATTGCGTTAGGTTTCGGCGCCGTGGCGTTCTATTATTTTATAGAACATAAAAAAGCCACCGCTCAACTGACGCAAATTCAACCGTTGGCGCCCGGCCAGATCGCACAACCGACAGCACTACAAAGCATCCCCCAATTGCGAGGATCGCTAACATCATGAAACGCGATACGAAAATGGTTTTCGGGATCACGGGCGCTGCAATAGTGCTATATCTGATTTCGAAAGCCAAAACGGGTTCAACGCTTGGTGCTGTGCCATCCATGACAAAAGCACAAGCCTTAAGTGTGCTGCAAAGCTATCAGCAAAACCCGCATGGCGTT
>JAGWKM010000157.1 GCA_028865305.1 Patescibacteria group bacterium
GGCATCAGCCTATCGTTCAAGTTTTGGATCAAAATGGCAATGTGATCCAGCCGGATTCCATTAATCATCAGTCGGCCAACGCCTTTACAGTCAATTTCAGCCCCGCCATGAGCGGGACAATCATCTATGCGGGGTAACATGAGAAAAATAATCGCGCTGTTTTTTTCCTTGGGAATTTCGGTTCCTGTTGTGGCCTACACGATTCAGGGGAACTTGACGGTAACCCAATCGGCCACGATTGGAAGCACGGAGACAGTTTCAGGGAACGCTTTTTCAGTTGGCGGTTCTACGCTGGCCGTGTCTAATGGGTGGGTTGGCGTGGGGACGGCAAACCCAGTTACTGAGTTCCAAGTTAAGGGCGGAACTTTGACAGCGGATATGTTTAGCGGCCCATTAACAGGAACGGCAACTTACGCAAATTCTTATCCAACCAGCGGGGCGGTAGGAATTTTCACGCCACAGGTTCTACCTTCCACTGTGGCTTATACGAATATCTCAAACACTTTCGCTTCAAGCCAAACCATCCAAGGCAATATCGGCATCCAAGGCGTCTACATGGTCAACGGATCGAGCGGAACGACCATGTCGTGCGCGGCAAATAATGCCTTTACTGGTGATGCTTTTGTTGGCGGTCTTTTAACAGGAAGCCCGTCGTGCCAACCTGTTGGAAACGCGGTCTTGAGCGCGACGCAGACTTTTAGCGGCCAAAATACTTTTACAAACACTGTTTATTTTTCAAGTGCGCCTATTGGCGTTGTTTCCTCGACCGGCACAGGATTTTTCCGCGTTGACGCCGCAAATGTCGCCACTGTATGCACGTCGTCGCCTTGCACGATGAATTTCTCTACGTCGGGCATATCGAGCATAACGCGCACCGGAACAGGCCAATACCGAGTGAATTTTACCGCCGGGGATTATCGCGCTGGAGCACTATGCATTATTGGCCTATCAAATAGTGTCGTGGCAAGCCTAGCGTGTTCAAATTATCCCGGGCAAGTTCCATCTGCGACTGATTGGACATTTATTTGCGCTACGCCGACGGTGGATACTGACACGGAGTTCACTGTCTTTTGCTTTGGAAGTTAGGAGGCGTCATGAAAAAAATCGTCAAGACTATAATTATAGGCTTAGGACTCGCCGAGGCGTCCGTGTTCTACGCGAGCGCGTCGCCGTATTTTCGGCCGCTAGACATTTCGCATCCGCAGGTTTCAGCGGGGGCGATCTGGTCGTTGAACGGCGTCAAGCAGAGCGTAGGCGTTACCGATCTCGCGCTCATTACGCACTCGACGCATGACGGATCGATCATCCCCGCATCCCTGCAAAAATACGTCGCGCCAGAGGATTTCGTCCCGCTCCAAGTCGGCGCGGGTGGATCGTTTACGGGACAGGCGATCATCAACGTCGGGGCTTCCGTCAACGTGGCCCCGCAGATCGCGTCATTGGCATTGGCTGGCCTGGGCAAGTCCAGCAGTCCAACAGCCGCCACCCTGGAAAAGGTCTTGAGTTCGCCCAAGAGTGGCTTTAGCTTCGCCTTCGGCCCGTCGTGGTATGTATTGCCCGTGAACAACGGGACGATTGAGCCGCTCCGCAAGTGGCAGGGGCGCTTTGGTTTCTTCACGGGGGCCGCATGGAAGTTCTAGCCGTCGTTGCCGCAATCTGGATCGCGGGATACTTCGCTTGTTTTGCCGTGATGGTGGCCCGTTCTTTGTGCGGAAAAGACCCAATACCAGGGATAGAGTGGTGCGAGTGCGGGTCGCCGAAGAACGTGAAAGGCGAGTGCCTTATCGGTGAGGGTTGCAATGGATAAGGTCTTGCCAAAATCTCCAGCATTTCCGGGTGATCTTTTCCTGGTGCGATACTACCACGGGGACATCGCACAAGAGGGCATCGCGTTTTTTGAGCAATCTAAATTCGTCCATGTCCTTTGCTCTCTCGGCGGCTATGAGATCATCGAAGCCGACACGGGCGGCGTCCGCTGGACGGACTTACGCGATTACATGATTCGGGGTGATTGTGATTTGGCCCTCATGCGCTCAAAATATTGGAACGCGAACGGGGCCAAGACGGCGGTCGAGTATTGGAAATCGTGCGTTAAGAAGAATGACTCCTACAGCTTCCTGGGTGATGCGCGTCTCGGCTTGGGGCTTATCGCCGCACGACTCGGGGCTGGGCGTCTCATTCGGCTCTTGCCTGATGGACTGCTGAGGAATTCGCACCAAAAATTCTGCTCACAGCTCGGAATCGCCGGACTTCAGGAGGGGATTCTCTATCCGCGCGCGGCAGACTCATTCAACTTTTCGCCGTCCATGCT
>JAGWKM010000040.1 GCA_028865305.1 Patescibacteria group bacterium
GATTGGAACGCCGAAGAACTGGAAAAGTTCGTGCGCCTGACCAAGCCAGTCCACGAACAATATGCTCTGGCTCAGGAACTGTTGGCCGGCAAAGGACATGCGCTCCAAGCGGCATGAAAAGTCGGTTCATCGCCGACGGAAACTGACAGTTAATCGCCGACGAAATACTTTGGGGAAAGCCGAGCATGACATCGTGCGTCGTCAGAATGCTCTTTATTCAAAGTGGGTTCATGGCCGGGCGACCAAACAGGACAGGATGGAACTGGTATCGTGCGGGCGCCTTACCTCTGGTCAGGCCGGATTAAACGGCGAAATAAAAAAGGAAAATTCGGAATCGGAATCCTGTTCCAGCCAGAGAAAATTGGCGGCGCGATTGACGCAGATATTCGAGGGACGATTGGTTTCAATCATCTCGCAAACCCAAATATGCTCATGGCTGAACGGTGATGTTCCGGCGGGGACACCTTTGCCTCCTCAGCCGATCAACAATCATTACGATGTCAAGGCATGGTCGGAATGGACTGAAAAATATCTGGTGCCTTTGCCGGGGTGGGGATTGGGCCAGATAAAAACCAACGTGCACGAGGTTGACCTTTCCCGGTTGCGGTTCGAGAAACAGCAACTGGCTTCGATAGCGAAGGCCGAGGACGAAATCCTGCGGGCGCATGTGAATGCTGGAAAATACAAGCCGGTGGAACTTTACAACCGTCACATTGCCTCGTTCTTTGCCGAGGCCAACGGTTACATCGCCGAAGGAGAAAGATTGATGGAAAAATCACTGCGCGAAAAACTGGGGCCACTGATGGTAAATGAATCGTTTAAATTCTCCATCGAATCGGGAATCAGGGAAGGCGTGAGAACCGCCGCCGATAATTTCCGGGCCGGCCTGAAACGGTCACTGGAACTGCATACCGAGACTGAAAGCGTGGAACAAAAATGAAGCAACTTTCAAAACTGGAATTGAAAAACAAGATCATGGAAGTAGTTATTCATTCCTTGATGCTCAAAGCTTTGGACGAAATGCTCCTAGACTCCATAGAATCAACGCTAAAACAGCAAGTTTTTGGAATGTCTTAAGAGCCACCACCCGGATGTAAGATAATGGGAGAAATTCATAGGTGGTTTGACATGCATTGGCTGGATAACATTGACAATCATTCACTGAATAAATGAGCGTTTCAATCGAATGGGGCCGACGGGAACTGCTTGAATCCGGCCTTCCGCAACTGCGGGAACCGTTCCGAGGCAGTCCGACCGATTACTGCCGCCAAATTGTTCTTGGGCATGGTTACAATCTTTCCAAGGTCGGAAATCTCTGCCGCGACTGCCGCGAGAAAGGTCTGACCGAGTGCCGACATTTTGAGATAGACACCTGTCGCCAGTTGATCGGGCCGTTCCAAGCGATGGCCGATCCTAATGTCCAACTGATTGACATGCGGAAGGCGACCCAGACGCTCGGCTCCTTGTTCTGGGACATGGGAGTTCATTTCCTGCTTGTTCACTCGCACTACTCACGAATCATATCGCTTCTCGAAAATGAGGAAAAGGCATTGGTCTATTGCGACAGCCGGTTCATGGACACGCTCAAGAAAAATCCTGATTTGATGCCTGTCCTTCCCACAGGCGTAAAGCGGCACGATGATAAAAAGACGGACATCCTTTTCAGGAACGGCAAGCTCATCCGAGTATGCGGGTTGAATGAGTCAAACGCTTCCTCGCTGACGTGGCAGGTGGTCATAATCAGCGAGTTCTGGCAGCACGGTCGGGATGGACTATTGTTCAAGGCGATTGACCGGGCCAAACAGGTTGCCGACAAAAAAATCATCCTTGAATCTCAAGCGGGTCTAGCCGGGGATGATGAGGAGGAAATCTGGAAGCGTTGCCGTCAGGTTCCGGTCACTTGGACATGTCCGTTCTGTGGCAGACCGCAAAACTTTTCAACTAACGGCCCGACCATCAGACGGCCGGATGATTTCAAGCCTTCCGAGTTCGCCCTGATAAAACCGATGAGCGATAAATGGGATGAACTGTTCCGAAACATCAAAACCCCCGAACAGGATTTCACGTCTCCCAAGCCCGGAACCTATGCGGGTTTGAAAACTCCCAAGTCCTCGAAGGAGATTAAAGATGACGCGGATTTGCAGGCGACCGCCGCACAAGCCTACTTGGAATGTTTTCATTGCGGCATACGGATGGCTGACACCCAGAATTTGCGATACAAGCTGATGGAGTCTTATTCTCAGGAGTATCAGGACGTGACGCCTTACGGGAAAATCACTCCACCGGGGTTGGAAGTTGGATTTTGGAACCCAGAACCCGTGAGTGTGACGGTGAAGTTTTCAGAAACGATGCAGGCGTTTGTGACCGCGATCAAATCCAGTGAATCAGGGAATTATCTACCGCTACAAATCTTTTATCAATCCCGATGGGCCAAACCTTGGAACCCGTCCATATCTGACCGCCGGATGCTGGAAACCGTTCCCGGCAGTTACGAAACCGACCCGGCAAAGATGATGCCGGATTTCTTCGCGCGTTACATGGGGGTGGACTCGCAGAAACGACTGGACGTGCCGGCGAACCAGTCCGTGGTGGGGAGTTTCTGGTATGTGATACGCGAGTTCGACAAGTTTGGAAACTCCCGGCAACTGGCAAGGGGTTTCGCCGATTCATGGGACTCATGGATTTCCGAACAGAAAAAGTGGAAAGTGCCAAATGCAAGAGTGGCGATAGACGCCTCTTGGATGACGCCTCAGATTGAAAGAAGGGCCGCGAGCGAGTACGAGCTTCTGACTTCCGCCAGACCGAATCCTCAAACGGGACAAAAATATCTTTACGCCAGTTGTTGGAAGCTCTTTTTCGGTTCGCCCAAATCATCGTTCCGGGTGGAAAAGAAACTGCTGCCGATCTCTCAAGGCTACTTTTCCAAACCATACTACCTGACTGATGTGAAGAACCGGACATGGCGGATTTGCGTCGAAAAATTCTGGTGGAGCAACTTCCAGTTCGAGCAACAGTTGGACGCACTTCTTTCGCACAACGCAGGGATGCCACGCTTTGAAATTCTGCCACGGGACAAATCCAGTTCGATGGATAAGGAAACCGGCGTGCTCACCTATGACCAGCAGATTTCGGCGCGTTACCCGCAAAAAGTTCGTGGCGTTGACAAGTATGTGGATATTGTGAACCGAAAAGCGCACTATCGGGATTGCGAACTGGAAATTCTTGGGCTGGTCAGCCGCGACAATTTGCTTGGGCATGTCGGAACGGAACAAACTCAATGAAACAGCGCAAACCGTTGAACGAACATAATCAGGCGGCGATGAAATCCTGGAGCCGGTTTTTGGACAGCGAATCAGGGTTTGACTTTTTGCCGTCAATGAATGACGGCCTACGCTTCCAGCAACGCCAATCTGCCCGATAACATACAGGAACGGGAACCGGAATTTTTTGCCGCCGGGGACTGGCTGTTGTTTCAGCGCAATCTTCCCACCTTCCTCCCAAGCAACGGCTGGATCCTGCTATATGTTTTGACGGATGAAAACGGGGTGGAACAGGCGACCGTGACGAGCGTGGTCGGAAGTGGAGACTACAACAACTGGCACATCATTTCGGTCACGGATTTTGTTCCGACACTTCCGCAAGCCGATTACATTTTGACCGGGTACGCCGTGAACGGGGCCGAGCGCCGCCAGATTTATTACGGCTGGCTTCATTTGACTCCTGATTATCCGGCTGGCACGGCGACTTCACCGCAGACAACTTTTTCCCAGCAATACATCACAGCTTTGGAGGCCAAATTGTTGAGGCTGGAAGGCTACGATTTCTCCTCGACGGATGTTCAACGAAATCGTTTTATGATTGAGGAAAGGGACAAGACGCTCAACCGCCTCAAATGGGCTTATGAGAAAAGGCGCAACGAGGTTCAGGTTGCGCGCGGTCGGAACGGTCAACCCACCGGCGCCGTCACCCAGTCCGTTTTTAACATCGGATGAAAATTTCCTTTGAACTTTCCCGGCGCAGCGCGGCCAATGCCAACGGCCAGAACCTGCGCAAGCCAATGCCGGTGATGACCCCGGAGCACATGCGGGCCTACCGAATGGTGTATGACTGGAACAAACGGATGATGCGTTCCTATGACGCGGCGGTCACGGACAATTACAACGCCGACATGCGCGGTACTTTCGGGGACGCGGGATCGGAAATCCTGACCAGCATTTACGTCGCGCGCTCGCGCGCGCGAACGATAACCAAGGACACGCCGCATGGCCGCGCCGTCCAGCGTGCGCACCAGAACAATGTGGTAGGTGACGACCCGTTCCGGCTGGACATGCGAATTGGCGAGTTTCAGACCAACAAACAGGGCCAGCGAAAGTTTGTTGAGGATTGTGAAATAAACACCCAGATCGAGGAAGAATGGAAACGGTTCGGCTGGCACGAAAACTTTTGCACATCGGGAACCATTTCAAGGATGGAAGCCTTCCGCATCATCGAAGCATCCTCAATTCGTGACGGTTCAATTATCATCCGGCTTTATCGCTCGTTCAAGTTCAACAAGTACGGTTTCGCCATCCGCTTGTTTGAAAATGACCGCCTTCAAGAAAGTTACATGGGCAAGGATGATGAAGGAAATGAAATACGATTTTCCATCTCGTTTGATCCGGTGACAGCCAGGCCGATTTACTACTGGATTTTGACCAGACATCCGGGGACGTTGTTCGGCCAGAATTATTCCGGCCTGCCGAACACCTGGCGGGAGCGGGTTCCGGCTTCGGAAATCATTCACTTCAACAACCTGAGAAATCGCGCCGAGCAGGACGTGGGCATGACGGAGTTTGACGCCACCGTTCAACCGTTGTGGAGATTTCATCAGTTTGAAAAATCCCTCACCTTGGCTTCGATTGCGGCCAGCGTGAAACCGTTTGTTCTGGAAAAGTCGGCGGCGACGGGATTGCAGGTGCCGGAGGAACAGCGCGAACAACTGGTCAACACCCAGGTCGGCGGCCCTTATGTCACAGCCGAGCCGGGAATTGACGACACGAATGACCCGTCCGTCGCCCAGCAGAACGCGGGCACCAGAAGCTCGACGCTCACGCCTGGGTCGGAGAGAGAACTTCCTTTTGGCGTCACGGCCAAGATACTTGACCCGAAATTCCCGCATGAAGCGGCGCATAATTTCAGGCTGGACAATCTACGGGACGTGGCCATCGGAATGGGGATTGCCTATTCGGATGTGACGGGGGATTTCCAGAACATTGGATTTGCTGCGGCATTACAGGCCGCGAGCGCGCCGCAGACCTATTTCAAAACGCGCCAGAATAATTTCATTGACCAAGTGGTGCGTCCGTTGTTCCGGGAATGGCTCAAGTCCTGCATCCTGAAGGGAATCTTCGATTTGGATATCCGCAAACTGGAGGATTACGTTGCGGCGGCAAAATGGAAGGCCAAGCGGTGGGCGTTTGTGAATCCGCTGGTGCAGGCGCAGACATTGATTCTTTTGTTGGAAGCGAAAATCATGTCGCCGCAGCAGGTGCAGGACGAACTGCCCGATGGCGTTTCCATCGAGGATTTATACACCATGATTGCCGAGGCCCAGCAACAGGCCGAAGTGCATGGGGTGACGATTGAAGGAATTGACGTGACCAAACCAACCATTAGCAAAGGCGAACCGTTGGAGGAAAAACCCGCACCGGAAGATTTGCCGGGCGCCGAAGGAACGGCCAAAGTGCCGCCAAAATCCAAGCCCGCCAATCCGGTGCGTTCGGCTCACAAGACTGGAAAGATTTACATTCTCCGGCACGGGGCGACCGATTTCAACGGCGAATCCAACCAAAGCGAGGACCGGATTCGAGGACACTTGAACGTTCCGTTGAACGAGGAAGGCAGGGTTCAAGCTCATCTGGACGCCGACAAATTACAGGATTGCGGCATCCAAAGAATCTTCACGAGCGACCTGAGCCGGGCGCGCGAGACTGGCGAAATAATCGGCGACCGGATAAATGTTCCAAATAAATCCTTCTATGGATTGCGCCCGTGGAACCTGGGGCCGGAAGTACAAGGGAAGGTGACTAAGGATGTCATGCCTGTAATCTCGCAACTGGTGAACAAACCGGACGACAAACTGCCGGGCGGCGAGAGCTTCGACCAGTTTCAGAAGCGCTTCTTTGAGACATTCAACGGAATTGTTCAGCGCAACAAAAGTCGCAACATTGCGCTGGTGGTGCATTACCGGAACCTTAAACTTCTCCAAGCCCTGAACCCGGATGGTTCCATTGACATGGGAAAATTCATTGGCCATCGGCAGGATGACGTGCCCGGTTCAATACATGAATGGGACGGAAGAAATCTTAACGAGTTCACCACACCGAGATTCGACGAGACCAGCAATCTGCCTGAACTGATGCCCCGTCCTCGACATTTGGTGTCAGATCGCAACTGGGACATAGCCAGTCGGCTGGTGGCGGGGTATGGAGACGGATTGCCCGAACGCAACGGCCATTGAAAAGTTCATGTGTCCAAGACAATTTTGAAGTGCTGGATGAGCGACGGGACAAACACGGAAGCCTGAAGGCCGTCCTGATGCGAAACCTGATAACCGGCGTTCTCTGGCACACGGGTTACAACAAAAAAGAGATTGAACCGCTGATGAAAAAGTTTGGCACATCAAAAGATTATGAACCCATTTGACGCTCACGCCCAGTTGATGGGCCAATACCAGACCATCCTGGCCGAACCCGCCAACGGCGGTCAGCAGGGCGATGTCATCGTGTATGCGGGAGCGAAGATCACGGCTGTCATTTCGGATTTCAAGATTGACGACTTGGTTCGGCTGGCTGGCGGTGTTTCTCCTCGGATGACCGGACAAGCCATCGTCCAGAAATCGGCGGTTCCAAGAACGGTGCAATTTAAGGTCGGCCAAAATCTAACCGTCACACAGGTCGGCGGCTCGGTTCGGAACTGCCAGATTGAATCGCTGGATGACGTGTTCACCGAGTTCCGTTTGAATCTGTGGGACATGGCGCAGAACGCCTGACGTTTTTGGCGGCGAGTAGTGTATTGGACGGCTGGCGCAGAGCCGTGGAGAGCACGCCGGCTCTGCCGGAGGATGTGGTAGAATCCCACCCCGCCGCCGTAGGAGTGTTTGACTTTGAAACTTTTTAGTTATGGCAATCCAAGCATTCGACCGCAGCAACGTGGATGAACTGCTCCGCAAGGAAAGCACCACCATCCAGACTCTGATTTTCAGCAAGGACAAGTTCAAATCTTCCGCCGACGCCAAGTCATGGGCCGAGAAGCATGATTTCAAAGGCGAGGCAGTGGATGAAACCGGCGACAGCTATCGGCTGCGACAGCGCGAACCTTCCGAGCTTGCCGGCGGCTCGTTCCGCACCATCGAACTTACAGATGGAGTGAAAGCCGTCATCGGCCATCTCAATGATTCCAAGCAAAAATCCGCCGACCAGATTTATTACCGGACAATGCGGGTGGAAAGCGAAGGCGACGATGAGGATACGTTTCAGATTGCCATGTCCTCGGAATTTCCGGGCGAACAGGTTGCCGGCGACGAAGAAGAATCTCTTGGCATCGCCAAAAGAGGACAGCGATACACCGAAGTTTTAAGTCACGATCCAAATGACGTTGACCTGTCGCAGTTGAACAACACGGGTGCGTTCCTTGATGAGCACTTCCCCAATCGGCACTTGGGCAACGTCCAGATGGCGTTACTGTCGGCGGACAAGGTCGTTCGCGGGCCGGTGAGATTTGACCGGGCAACAAAACTTTCCAAGACGCGATGCGAACAGATGCGGAAGAACAGCCGCCCGCACGTTTCGATGGGTTACGTTCACACACGGTATCTGGGACCGACGATGGTGGACAACAAGCTCGCCCACAAATTCGCCTGGGCGGGAAAGGAAGTGTCGAGCGTGGCCAATCCGATGGACCCGACCGTGGGATTGAACCGTTCCATCAGTGACCAGCAATGCCATTGTATCCGGTGCGGTGGAATCTTCCAACGGGACGCCCTCAACGATGAGTTCATGTGCGAAGATTGCGTGGCGGCGGAAACGCCGGAGGGCGATGATGATGACCAGATTGTGCGTTCGCAGTTTCCCGGTTGCGAGGACATGACTGAGGACGGTCTTTTGATTCGGGCGAATGACCCCAAGAAACCTTATGGGGACGTGAAATACGCCGATCCCGGTTACAAAAAGGACGGCAAAAAACGCTACCCGCTCGATTCAAAGGCGCACGCGAAGGCTGCATGGTCGTATGTGAACATGCCCAAAAACCAGAAGGGTTACACGTCCGATCAACTGGCGAAAATCAAATCCAAAATCAAGGCGGCGTGCAAAAAGTTCGGCGTCGAAGTATCCGACGAAGGCCGGAGTGCCGACGACCTGAAACAGCGGGCAGTTGACTACCTGAAATCTGCAAGTGCGGAGGATGTGTTTAACATCCTCCCTGAAAATAGCAAAACTCAACTACAAAGAAAATTTATGGTTGAACCCACACTGGTTCTCAACACCGTCGAGGAAAAGGCGCGTTACGAAGCCGACCTCCAGAAACGCAACCGCGAAACGTTCCAACAGGAACAGCGCGCCGCGCTTGAACAGTCCAACGCCAAGCTCAAGGCGAGAAATGATGAACTCAAGGGTCTGGCGGATGAGTTTGTCAAGACCTACGGCAAGCGCGTCACCGGCAAAGGGACTGACTGCCGTTATGTCGGCGAACAAATCCGAGAACTGGAACGAAAATTCGCCATCATGCCGGCGGACGCTGACGCTGGCGAGTGCCGGCGCGATTTCAAGCGCGAAGCCGATGACATCATCCAAAAGGCGGTTGAACCGCCTAATCCGCAGGTTTTAGGGAACGAAATGGCGGATGTGACAGCGCGTTGCTCGCTCATGGGCACTGTCCGGCGTTTGCTCAACGACCCAAAAAACCGCAGCAACCGTTCGCAGGCGTTGCAACCGCAGGACGGTGCCGAGGCCGAATACAATCAGCAATTTGAAAAGACGCTGGCTGAGATTCCTGGCGGCAGCAAGATTCTCGAAGGCGGATTTTTCCTGCCGAACGAAACCCCGACGACGCCGTACTCGATTATCCGCAACAAGGATGGCAGTTACAGCCGGCGCGGTGTGCCGCAGATGAAACGTGATGCGTTGGCGATGGATTTCACGACCGTTGGCGCATTCATCCAGCCGCAGTTCGTTTTGCCCATCATCGAACTTCTCCGCAATCGGATTGTGGTTGATTCTCTGGGAGCGACATTCATGGGCGGTTTGATGGGTGATGTGGTTCTGCCCCGTCAGGAAGCGGCCACGACGGCTCAAAGTCTGGCGGAAGGACAACAGCTTGCTGCTTATGACCAAGTGATCGGCCAAGTCAGGATGACACCGCATCGGGTTGGTTCCCGGCAGTATTATTCTCGTCTAGCGCTCATCCAATCCACACCTGATTTCGAGGCGTTTGTTCGTGATGACCATTTCAAGGTCATCGCAATTTACATGGATGAAATGGCATTGGCGGGTTCCGGGGCGGCGGATCAGCCTGCGGGCGTCATCAATCAGATTGGCGTGAACCAGCTTTTGTTCACTCAAGCGACGAAAGCGTACCAGCAGATCGTCAATTTCCGAACGGCCATCCGCAAGTTCAACGTGGTCGGCCCCATCGGTTCCACCACCACGAGCGTCGGCCAGGGTCAGTTGGTTATCCTGCCGGAAGCCTTGCTCAACTCCACAGTGGTCAGCGGCGCAACGGCGGCCATCTGGAAGGGCGATGAACTGGACGGCACGGTTCTGGGTGCGCGCGCCATCGCCAGCCAGCAGGTTCCGGGTGATATTTTCATCATGGGCGTCTTTTCCGAACTGATCGTCGGCCAGTGGGGTGGAATTAACGTAATAATTGATAATTATACTCGTGCTGACCGGGATGAAGTGGCGATCACTTTGAACACCTACATGGATACCGCCGTCCGGCATCCGCAGGCGTTTGCGGTTTCGTCCAACTCGGTTCTGGCTTTGTTCGGAGCGAACGTCTAACCGGACTAGAAATATAAAACAGAAAAACGACAGATTATGAAATTGTTCAAACTTTCAATGGCGACGGCAATCCTTGCCGCCGCGACACTCACGGCCAGCGCGCAAATCGGCTTCGATTCATACAAGGCGATGCGGATTTATTCCTTTGGGTCGCCGGTCTGGTTCCAGCCTGGCACCGCCGCGTACACCAACGGGCCGATTGATAAGGTGGGTCTGACGGGCACTGGCACCATTCTCTTTGCGCCCTCGACGAACGCCGCCGCCCAGACCACCATCACGGCGACCGTTTATCAGTCCAATGATCAGACGAACTGGACTGCGGTTCCTAATTATTCGCTGGCGACCGCGACTTCGTTAATTGTAACCAACTTCAGTTATGGGGTGGGCACCAACAGCAGCGGGTGGTTGACGGCGACGGACACCATCCTTTTGCCGGGCACCGTGACAACGCCGGGCGCGGCAAGCGCAGGGTACGCCACGCCATACATCACCTATAATCCGTTCACAAACTCGGCGGCGGTGACGCTCACGTCCGGCAAACCGGCGGCCATCGGTGTCAATTTGAATGACGCCTACCGTTATTTGGAGATTGTCTATGCCGCCGGCGGTTCGGGTGGCACCAACGGAAATTGCACCGCCGTTCTGGTCGCGCCGAACTACAGCACATTGTATTAAAAATTTATTCACCAACCAAAAATTAATAAAAAAACGCCATGAAATTGATTGCCACAAAAAGTTTCCGAAATGTAGCGCGCCTGAACATCACGCATAGCGAGAGAAATAACGTTCCCGAAAATCACATTCCCAAGGGCGCGACGTTCACCATCGGCACCGCCGACAAGCTCGAACAGTTCAAGCGCGGCGACCCTGACCGTGAGAAAATCCAGTGGTTGTTCTTCACCGGCTCGGCGGAAATTGCCGATGATGCCACGGTCAAACGGGTCCAGCAGGAAATAAAGGATGAAGCGGCCCGTAACGCGACTATGAACGCGGCGGCGGAAGCCAGTCGTCCGATGACGATGGCTGATTTGCTGAAGGTTTTGACGGACAACGGTTTGATCAAGGCCGCGAAAGCT
>JAGWKM010000158.1 GCA_028865305.1 Patescibacteria group bacterium
GCGCGCAAATCACTGACAAAACCGCGAGCGACAACAGGATGTGTCGTCAGCAATTCGCGGTAGCGCGCGGCGGACCAAGAAGCCTGCCATTCAGGGTCGATTTCCGACCAAGCAAAACCGGGAACACCATTGAACGGATTTCGAAAGTCGTAGACTTCGTGGCCGTAGTGCCGCAGCACAGCCACGAGCGTCGGCTGCGAACTATTCCGCCACGAAGATGCAACGTAGATGCGTGACATCAATCTCTAGCTCCTATGGGTGAAAACCGGATAGGCTTGGTCCTTTCTTTCCGTTCCGCCTCCCGGCGGTCGCCGTTTTTGAGGGCAACCGCCAATTTTTGAGTGAGGTGTTCACGCAGAGTCATGGCCTACTCCCTGCCCGCTACCCGGTCACATTCGGCCTGAATGGCCTCTTCCTCGGAAGCATCGTCAGTATCGAACGTCTCAGCCGCCTCGTGCGCGCCCATATCATGGACGGAACGGGCCGCCTTACCATCAGCAACCACCTGCTTGAGGCAATCCAGGGCTATGGTCGCGTGACCAAGGCCACACTCAAAGTCTACCGCCGCATCTACGGCTGCGTTGCGCAGATGGCCGATAACATTTTCCAGCCGCCGCACCAGTTCGAGATTGTGAGGGTTCATGTCCTGTCTCCTGTTAAGTGGCCGACCATCGGCCTACAACGTTCGCTTCTTTTTATGTGTCATAGCCAAAATCCAAACCAGTCATGCAAGCCGACTAAAACGACCGCGATAAGTAAACACCACTTGCATACGCGGAAAAAATCCGCATGAAGGATAAACATTAGTTGTCCTTTCTTTCATACTGACAAAACGTCCGATTTATCACGACTATCGGACCAATGCGGCGAATTTCTACATATCGATGCCCGCAATTGACCAAATGTTCGAACATACGAAGCGCGTTGTCCTCATCTCGCGCCGCCTGACCAAAAACTTGGTCAGAACTGTCAATCCATGTTACGAGGAATTTGTTTTTGTTTTTCATTAACTAAAATCCATAATAACAGAAGCGATATTTGGGGAGGATCATTTCATGCCTATAAAGAACATCATTCATGATCTAGTCCTCGTTGGTGAAAACCGGATGTGGATGGGACAAATCATCGTGACGCCCCTTTTTCATTCGCGCGATAACTTTGCGAATATATGGCGATACTTGATGTTCCCGTTCGATCTGAAGCCTATGCAGTTCCTGCAAGATAAGCTTCATTTCGTCCTGCTTAGCGGTTATTGAGCGCATTGTTTACCAGCCTATTTTCTTCTTTTAAACGTTCAATTTGACGTTGTACAATCTCTGCAATTTCGGGTGATACTTCGCAAGCGCGTTCGATTATAAACATCGCGCATCCCGCGAAACGCGCGAGACCCTCGCGGTGATCATCGTATTGAGAACGTAACTGCCCCACTAAATCCATTTTCATTTGGCGGTACTCATTGATTGCGCAAATACTCTCCCACACTTTCCACCCGCCCCGCAAGCGATAAAAAGTGTTCGGCTAATGTTCTACTACCGGATTGTTAAGATTTTCGGAATATGCCTTTAATAGCATTCGTCGCGCCACCGGGGATTAATTTATCAGCCGTGCGCAGTGACCCGATACCAAGCAACGCGTAAAGCAGCGCTTGAATATCTTCATTTCCGATATGCGGCGGAGAGGGAATTTTCTGCCCAATTAAAAGGACAACCCAGGACAACAACGGAACGAATAACCACTGATACCCGAGCGCGATTACGCATAACCACCCGACAGCGGGACGCCACCCAGCAACGAATAACGACGCGCTTGAGGCTTCAGTTTTATTGATTGCTCTTTGATCCGCGTCAGCTTGCAAGGCTGCGGTAATAATCGCTTGCTGCAACTGTAATTGGGCTTTAGCCTTTTCTTCCGGGTTTGGGATAAAATCTAGTATTCGGCTCACAATGGAACCAATAGCCCCTGCTGGATTGAATAAATCGGCCAGCCAAGTAGGCATTAGAACGGCCTCTTTTTCCGAAATTCAAACATTGGTTTATTGAATTCTGGAATACCAAGCATAGTCTCAATGCGTGTCAGTCGTTCCCCAATTTTCTGAAACCCCGTCGCGATACGCATAATTAAAGCCCCCTGCATTCCCATGATGGTAATCGCTAGCGCGGCTAATGCAATCCAGTCCGCATCAGTCATGGGATAACTTCTAGTTTGTTTCCACCGGGAAATGCGAGATTATCCGCGATGTATTGTCTATCGACTAATCCCGACGGATAGCACGTTACTATGCATCCGTCCGAGGCGTCCCCTGGGTGT
>JAGWKM010000159.1 GCA_028865305.1 Patescibacteria group bacterium
CTCCGGCGCAGGCCGGTGATATCGGCGAAGCATTCATCGATGCTGTATTCTTCGACGTCCGGCGTATAGCGGCGGACGAGATCGAAAAAGCGCTTGGAGAGGATGCTGTAGGTTTCGTAGTCCGACGGCAGCAATACGACCTCGGGACAGACACGCCTGATCTCGGACAGGCGCATGCCGCGCGTCACGCCCCGCGCCTTCGCCTCATAACTCATCGAAGCGGCGATCCCGCGCTCCTTGCCGGTCACCACGGGGCGGCCTTTGAGTTTCGGGTCGCGCGACTGTTCGCATGACGCGAAAAAAGCATCGCCATCGATATGCAGGATGGCGCGCGGGAAGTTGGCAAGCATGAAGGATACGTCAGACATCAGTATTTTCGGATCACTGAGGTGACGACGGCGGCGACTTTCAATTCACCCCGCGGAATGATCGGTTTGTATTTTGCATTTGCCGCTTCAAGATATATTTTCCCTCCGCGCTTCCGCAGATATTTCATGGTCCACTGTCCGTCCACCTCCGCAATGACGATATCCCCGTCTTTTGCCGTTTTACCGCGCTCCACCAGGACGATATCGCCCGGAAGGATTCCCGCGCCGAGCATGGAGTCGCCGGTCACGTTGAGCATGTACGTCGCTTCCTTGTTATTGATAAGAAATTCATCAAGAGTCACCGTGTCCAGCAGCTCCTCTTCCGCGGGCGACGGGAATCCGGCCTCCACATAACCGAGGAGCGGGATTGCGCGGAAGAAATTATTCGGCACGATCTTGCGCGCGGAATCCCGCCGGAGCATATGCGCCGATTCAAGTTTATTGATGAGCCGGTGGACCGAGTTCGTGGACCGGAGACCGGTGAGTTTCATGATCTCGCGATAACTGGGCATCCGGTCATGGTCGTGAAAAAATGCGGCGATCTTCCTGAGTGATGATTTTATTTCCATTACCATCAGTGTAGGTGAACATGTGTTCACCTGTCAAATTAAAAAATGAAAAAACCGCTGGGCGAACCATGCGGCCTAAGGAAGCATCAGCGAATATTATACAGGCACAAAAGGGCTGCCCAGCCGCTTGGCAGCGACCCAAGGGGCTCGGAACCCTCTCCGTATTTCACAGCCATCTCCAGAAAATATTTCGCGTGAAAGAATGCTTCCAGAATCGGACGGGTGGCTTCCAGCCAGTGATCATTATCCGCATCCGTAAAATTCTTTCCGGTGCCCTCCCGCACGATCTGCAAAAACCAGTCGTTCAATTTTTCCGCCGGAAGAAGCGATGCCAAAGCATTCGCTATAGCCCGGGTATCGCTCTGCAGCTGGTAGACCTTGAAACTCTGATGATAGAATCGGTAGATCGAATCTTCCGCCCGCCATTCCGATGACGCATCGGCCAACAGATTCCTGAGATGCGGCAGATTTTTCCGGATATTCTCGAACAGCTCGTGCCCACGAAGCTCCAATTCTTTTTGAGATCGCATCTTTCCCTCCCCTCCTTTTTGTTTTTGGCAATGACTATTGTACATCTTATTGATAAGAAATAGGAATGTCAATTTTTATGTCGGAAACTGTTTTCCGGGTTCGATTCCCTCATACAAAAAATTAAAATAACCCCGTTAAACGGGGACTTTTTTTAATTTTGGGTCGTCTCGTGGAGGATGTTAGAACTTGGCCGATGAAATCACGAAAAAAGAATTAGCCTAGCGAGGCGATCTTATGGCATCAAAAGCCTCGACAGCACCTCGAAAATAACCGCCTGCCTTTTGGGGGTTAAAAATATCATTCCCATAACCTTCGCCGATCCTGTCTCGAAGACCACCCTCGGCGTCGATGGAAAAATTATCGGTACCCAGACCAGCTGCCAATTCTTGCACAATCCTTTCTATATTACTCTGACTCAATCCTCCGGCAAGCGCTGCGCCTATATTGGTGTTCTTCCTAATAGCGTTCGCCAATCGAATTCCCGATCGCACATCCATCTCCTGGCCCTTTCCTCCCGAAGGATCGACTAGGGTGTAATCCGCTATATCATTGAACCTCTTAAGCTCAGCTATTATTTGGTCGGTGTCCATTACCGCAAGCGCATCTTCTTGAATTTGCAAAATAATCTTCAACTTCGGGTACGTGGCCTTGATACCAGCCATGATCCCGGGGGTTATTTTCCCGAAATTATTATTTACCTGAAGTCCCTTACATAGACCCTTCTCATACATACCGCCCAACCGCATTATTTTTACCACCGAATCATAAATGACATCAGGCACCTTGGAGGTAAAATGAACGACGGTAAAAATATCCTCGTTCAACTCCAGGGCAGCA